>JASLCK010000096.1 GCA_030151865.1 Rhodospirillaceae bacterium
TCAAAGCCGGTCAGCAACAGCGACATCAGGGCTCCGATGCCCGCCGACGGCAGGGTCGAGATAATGGTCAAGGGATGCAGGGTGTTTTCGTAAAGCACCCCCAGCACGATATAGATGGCCAGCAAGGCCGCGCCGATCAGCACCGGCTGGCCCGACAGGCTGTCGGCAAAAGCCTTGGCGTTACCCGCGAATTCGGTATGCACGGTGCTGGGCAGGCCGATATCGGCGGCGGTCTGCAAAATCAGCTTGGACGCATCGCCCAACGCAGCACCAGGGGCCAGATTGAAGCTCAAGGTGGTGGCCGGGAACTGGCCCTGGTGATTGACCGCCATGGGCGACAAACTGGGCTGGAAGCTGGACAGGGCGCTGATCGGCACCATCGCCCCCGACGCCGACTTGACATAGATATGATCAAGACCGCTGGCGTCCTGCTGATAGCCTTTCTCCACCTCCAGCACCACATGGTACTGGTTGCGCTGGGTATAGATGGTCGAAACCTGCCGCTGGGCAAAGGCGTCTTGCAGCACATTATCGACGCTTTGCACATCCACCCCCAAACGGGCGGCCTTATCGCGGTCGATCACCACGTCCATCTGCAAATTGGCCTTGTCCTGGTCACTGCCCAGATCGGCCAGACCGGGCTTACCCTTCAGCGCATCCATCAGACGCGGCGCCCAGGTTTGCAAATCCTCCAGATTTTCGCTCCACAGCACGAACTGGAACTGGGATCGACTGGACCGTCCGCCCATGCGAATGTCCTGCGCCGCCTGCAGAAAGGCCGTCAAGCCTTCCAACTGCCCCAGCTTGGGCCGCAGACGATTGATAACCTGATCGGCGCTGGCGTCGCGCTGATTGCGGGGCTTCAGGCTGATGAACAGCCGCCCCTGATTGCCGGTACCGCCCAGGCTGGAGCCCATGAACGAGCCCAACCCTTCGACCGCAGGATCGGCCAGGATGATGTTGACCGCCTTTTGCTGCAGCTCGGACATGGCCTTAAAGGAAATGTCGGTGCGCGCTTCGGTCATGCCCACCAGCATCCCGGTGTCCTGTTGGGGAAAGAACCCCTTGGGGATGACGCCGTACAGATAGATGGTCAGCGCCACCGTGCTCAGCATCACGCCCAGCATGATGCGCTGGTGACGCATCACCCAAGCCAGACCTTGCAGATAAAGCTTTTGCAGGCCCGACAGCCCCCGTTCGCCCCAGCGCGCCCAAGCCCTGGGTTCCCGCGGGACCGTGCCGCGGCGATGCATCAGATGGCCGTAAACGGTGGGCGTCACGGCGATGGACACGGCGGCGGAAATCACGATGGCCACCGTCAGCGTCACGGCGAATTCGCGAAACAGTTTGCCGATCACACCACCCATGAACAGCAGCGGAATGAACACCGCCACCAGGGACACGCTGATGGACATCACTGTAAAGGTGATTTCCTTGGCCCCCTTGACGGCGGCGATCAGGGGCGGCTCGCCCCGTTCCACATGCCGGGCGATGTTTTCGATCATCACGATGGCGTCATCAACCACGAAGCCCACCGAGATCGTCAGTGCCATCAGCGAGATATTGTTCAGGCTATAGCCCAGCAGCCACATGGCGGCAAACGTGCCCGCCAGGGCCAGCGGCACGGTGATGCTGGCGGCAATGGTCGGGGTCAGACGCCCCAGCGAAAACAGAACCACCAAAATCACCAGCCCGATGGTCAGGCTCAGGGTGAATTCCACATCATGCACGCTGGCGCGAATGGTGGTGGTGCGGTCGGCGACGATGCTGATCTTGGTGCCCGCAGGCATCCAGCTTTCCAACTGCGGCAGGACCGCTTTGATACGTTCCACCGTGTCGATGACATTGGCGTCGGCCTGCTTCTGGATGATGATCAAAACCGCCTTGTCGCGGTTGAACCACCCGGCCATACGGTCGTTTTCCACCCCGTCGATCACCGAAGCAACCGCCGAAATGCGCACGACGGCGCCGTTTGCGGCTTTCAGGATCAACGGACGATATCCCGCCGCCGTCACCAACTGGTCGTTGACGCCGATGCTGCTGCTTTGATGCTCGCCGTCCAACTGGCCCTTGGGCTCGTTGACATTGGCCTGGGTCAAGGTGGTGCGCAGATCTTCCAGGCTAAGCCCCATGGCAGCCAGCGCCTTGGGGTTGGCGCGCACCCGCACCGCCGGTTTTTCCGCACCGCTGACCGTCACCTGGGCCACGCCGTCCACCTGGGAAATGCGCTGCGCCATGATGCTGTCGGATGCATCATAAAGCCTGCCCGGCGTCAGATTGTCCGACGACACCGCCAAAATCAGTACCGGCATATCGGCGGGGTTGGCTTTGCGATAGGTGGGCGGCTGGGGCAGATCGGCGGGCAGATCGCTACCAGAAGCATTCAGCGCCGCCTGCACATCCTTGGCCGCGCCGTCAACATCGCGGTTGATATCGAACTGCACCGCAATGCTGGTGGACCCCAGCACGCTGTTGGAGGTGATCTCGTTCACCCCGGCGATTTCCCCCAGACGGCGCTCCAACGGGGCGGCGACCGTGGCGGCCATGGTGGTCGGATCGGCCCCCGGCAGACGGGCCGAAACCAGGATCACCGGCATATCGACGCGGGGCAGCGGGGCCACCGGCAGCAGCGCAAAGGCCACCATGCCCAGCAGAAACACCCCGAACGCCATAAGCAAGGTGCCGACAGGCCGTTTGATGAAGAGTTCGGCCAGATGCATGGCCTTTACTCCGCCGCTTCCATGTCGGTGGCCGAACTATGCCCGGTCAGGCGCACCTTCAGCCGTTCCAAGGCCAGATAAATCACCGGAGTGGTATAGAGGGTCAAAAGCTGGCTGAGCAGCAGACCGCCGACAATGGCGATGCCCAACGGGCGGCGCAGTTCCGACCCGGTGCCGTCATCGATGGCCAGCGGCAACGCCCCCAACAGGGCCGCCATGGTGGTCATCATGATGGGGCGGAAGCGCAACAGGCAGGCCTGAAAAATCGCTTCTTGCGGGCTTTTACCCTGATCGCGTTCGGCCACCAGGGCGAAGTCGATCATCATGATGGCGTTCTTCTTGACGATGCCCATCAACAGGATAATACCGATCAGGGCCACCAGGGACAGATCCTGGCCGGTCACCCCCAGGGCCAGCAGCGCGCCCACGCCTGCCGACGGCAAGGTCGATAGAATGGTGATGGGATGGATGGTGCTTTCATAAAGCACGCCCAACACGATGTAGATGACCACCACGGCAGCCAGGATCAGCCAGGGCTCGTCGGCCAGAGAAGAACGGAATTCGGCGGCATCGCCGGTAAAGTCGCGGCTGATGGTGTCGGGCAGACCCATTTGGGTTTCCGCCGCCCCCACCGCTTCGACCGCGTCGCCAAGCGACGAGCCGGGCGTCAGGTTGAAGCTGATGGTCACCGCCGAGAACTGGGCCTGGTGCGTCACCGTCAGCGGTACCTTTTCCTGGGTGATGCTGGCGATGGCCGACAGCGGCACCAGCGTACCGGACTGATTTTTCACATAAAGCGCCGACAAGCGGGTCGGGTCGGCCCGGAACTCGGGCGCGACTTCCAACACCACATGGTACTGGTTGACCTGGGAATAGATGGTGGTCACCTGCCGCTGGCCGAACGAATCGTAGAGCAGATCATCCACCGACTGCATCAGCACCCCCAGACGCGCCGCCTTATCGCGATCCACGGTGATGGTGGTTTGCAGTCCCTCGCTCTGCTGGTCCGACGCCACGTCGGTCAGCATCGGCAGGTTTTTAAAGGCTTCCAACACTTTGGGCGCCCAGCGGTTCAGCTC
>JASLCK010000002.1 GCA_030151865.1 Rhodospirillaceae bacterium
TGCGCTTAACCGGCGTCGGGCGAACCGCGCCGCCGCCAACCCGGCGCAACATGGCGTCGGTGGCGGCGATATGGGCGGGCGTGGTGCCGCAGCAGCCCCCCAACAGATTGACCTTGTCATCGCTCAGAAAGCGCTCATGCCAGACCGCCAGATTTTCCGGGGTCAGGGGGTAATGGGTCTTGCCGTCCAACAGTTCCGGCAAACCGGCATTGGGCTGAACCGAAATCAGGCCCGGCCAGTTGGACGACAGATAGCGCACATGCTCGCTCATTTCCTGCGGACCGGTGGCGCAGTTCAGACCGATCAGCGGCACGTCGAGGGAATGAATGACCGTGGCGGCGGCGGCGATATCAGCCCCCACCAGCAAGGTGCCGGTGGTTTCCACCGTGACCTGGACAAAGGCCGGGGTGTCGGTGCCAGCCGCTGCGCGGGCGATCTTGACCGCATTGACCGCTGCCTTGATCTGCAAGGGATCCTGACAGGTTTCGATCAGGATGGCATCCACCCCTCCCGCGATCAGACCAGCGGCCTGCACCACGAACGACGCTTCCAGGCTGTCATAATCCACATGGCCCAGGCTGGGCAGCTTGGTGCCCGGCCCAACCGAACCCAGAACATAGCGCTTGCGGCCATCGGCACTGAACTGCTCGGCGGCTTCGCGGGCGATTTCAGCGGCGCGCTGATTGATCTCGCCCGCCAGATGGGAAATGCCGAACTCACCCAGGGTAATGGGGCTGGCGCCGAAGGTGTTGGTTTCCACCATGTCGGCCCCGGCAGCAAAATACCGGCTGTGAATTTCGCGGACCAGATCAGGACGCGACAGACACAGAATGTCGGTGCAGTTTTCGTGCCCCTGGAAATCGCCGTCCACCGACAGGGTCATGCCCTGAACCTGGGACCCCATGCCGCCGTCGCACAGCAGAACCTGATTGTGCAGATGATCGAGAAGATTGCTCATGATCGGTTCCTATCGGTCCTTTAGGCCTTGGTGGGGCGAACGCCCAGAATGTGGCAGATGGCATAGGTCAGGTCGGCGCGGTTCAGGGTGTAGAAGTGCATGTCTTCCACCCCGCCCGCCACCAGGGCGCGGCACTGTTCGGCGGCCACCGTGGCGGCCACCAGACGGCGGGTGTCCGGTTCTTCGTCCAGGCCCTGGAACAGATCGGCCATCCATTGCGGCACGCTGGTGCCGCACGCCGCCGAGAACTTGCAGACCTGGGCAAAATTGGTCACCGGCAGAATGCCCGGCACGATCGGCACGGCAATGCCCGCCGCCGCTGCCCGGTCGCGGAACCGCAGAAACAGATCGACGTCGAAAAAGTACTGGCTGATGGCGCGTGTCGCCCCCGCATCAATCTTGCGCTTCAGATTGTCCAGATCGGCCTGTGCGCTGACCGCCGTGGGATGCATTTCCGGATACGCCGCCACGCTGATCTCAAAATCGGCGACCTTCTTCAGCCCCTCCACCAGATCGGCGGCATAGGCATAGCCCTGGGGATGGGGGACGTAAGTGGTCTGACCTTCCGGCGGATCGCCGCGCAGGGCGACAATGTGACGGATACCCTCGTCCCAATAACGGCGCGCGATGTCATCCACCTCGCCCCGGCTGGATCCCACGCAAGTCAGATGAGCGGCGGGCTTCAGGCTGGTTTCGCGGGCGATGCGGGTCACGGTCTCGTGGGTGCGTTCGCGGGTGGTGCCACCCGCCCCATAGGTGACCGAGACAAAGCTGGGCCCCAACGGTTCCAGGCGTTTGACGCATTCCCACAGACTTTCCTGCATCTTATCGGTCTTGGGCGGAAAGAATTCGAAAGATACCGCCAGCCTGGAAGGCGGCGAGGCAACCGGCAGGATCGGATTGGGCAGGGCTTCCAGGCTCACGATTTTCCTCCGACAACGGCAAGAGACTTAAGATTGGGCAGAGCGGCATGGGCGACGGCAACGCGCTCGGCCAGCCACAAGGTCACGGTCAAGGGGGAGCCGGGTAGACGGCGCACCGTCGCCACCTCCAACCCCGCTTCAGCGCACCAGACATCCACTTCAGCGTCCGAAAACCCCAGACGACGGTGGTTATGTTCGCTGCGCAGGCTTTCCAATTCATGGGGGGCAAAATCCACCAGCAGCAGACGCCCGCCGGGACGCAGCACACGGGCCGCTTCGGCCACTGCCATCGCCGGGGTTTCGGCGTAATGCAGAACCTGATGAATGGTCACCAGATCGAACGAAGCATCGGCGAACGGCAAAGCGTACATATCGGCCAGACGCACGCCGCAATGGGGCAGATTGGCCGCTTCCAGCTTGGCCCGCGCCACCGCCAACATTTCGCGCGACGCATCGATGCCTTCCGCCCGGTCCGACTGAGCCCCCAGTAACTCCAGCAGACGGCCGGTGCCGGTGCCGATATCGAGAAAATCGGCGATGCGGCCCGCCCCCAACAGGCGGGCGATTTCCGCCTCCACCTCGGCTTCGTCGATATGCAGGCCGCGCAAATCGGTCCAATCGGCGGCGACATCGCGGAAATAAGCGGCGGCCTGTTCGGCCCGCTGCTGCTTGACCGCCGCCAGCCGGGTGTTATCGCGGGAAAGCTGCGGGTCGTCGCTGGGCAGCAAACCCAGCACTCGACGCGCCAGCTCGCCGCCCGCGCCGCGTCGTGCCAGTCTGTAAAAGACCCAGGCCCCTTCCCTGAACCGCTCCAGCAAACCGCCGTCGCATAACAGCTTTAAATGACGCGACACGCCGGGCTGGCTTTGCCCCAGAACCTCGACCAGATCGCTGACGGTCAAGTCGCCCTGAGAACACAGCGACAGAAGCCGAAGCCGTGTCGGCTCGGCTGCCGCCCGCAATGCTGTCAAAACCTGTTCCATGAACGCCTTCCCTACCGTCGCATTCAGATTTCAGAAACATATAAACATATCTTTATATCGATATGAAGCGATTTTTCCCAGAATCCCGCCACCCCCTCGTCCCACCGGTCAATCCCTTAAAAAGAGTCCATCTTTAGAGTCGTATGGCCTCTGGTCTTTTCCCCGCTGCTGTGTTACCCAAGGCAGTAAGAAATTGTCGCATAGACCTTTTCTCCATTCTTTTATCGCGCTTTCGTTTTCGGGATTGAGCATGCCGACCAACATTCTGGGAAGACTTGCCCTGCGTATGGGCGCCGCCGCTTTCGCTTTTGCCTTGGCTGGCTGCGCGACCCCGCCGCCTGCCGACGACCCTGAAGGCGTGGCTGAATTCGAACAGCTGAACGACCCGCTGGAACCCACCAACCGCGCCATCTTCGCCTTTAACGAAGGCGTTGATACCGTGATCCTGCGCCCCGCCGCGCAAGGCTACCGTTATGTGGTTCCGCCGTTTGGCCGCGATCGCGTTTCCGACTTTCTCGACAACCTGAAGTCGCCTCTGTTCCTGGCCAACGATCTGCTGCAAGGCAATATCAAGGCTGCGGGCATCACCATCGGCCGCTTCGCCATGAACACCACCTTCG
>JASLCK010000015.1 GCA_030151865.1 Rhodospirillaceae bacterium
GCCGCTTCGGCAAGGCGTTCGACCGGCAACTCTTCGGCCAGATGTTCGCGGGCGAAGTTCAAGGCGATGCGAATCCGGTCCGATTCCGGTTCCATTTGCGACATGGCGGAGAATTGGGACTGACCGCCGGGACGGCGATAGGGGACGACCAAAAGCCTTGCGACGGTGCGCGCGATCTCTGGCCCCATATCTTTTTCGATCATGGCAAGGGCCAGGTCTATTCCCGCCGCAATCCCCGCCGAGGTCCAAATATGCCCATCCATTATATAAATGCTGTCGCCATCAACTTTGGCCCTGGGAAAGCGCGCTTGCAGTTGGGTTGTGTATCGCCAGTGCGTGGTCGCCCTGTGCCCATCCAGCAAACCGGTTTCAGCCAGTAAAAATGCCCCCGTGCATACGCTTCCCACCCGCGAGGCGCTGGAGACCAATTGCTTGGCCGCCGCGATGTTTTCCGGTGTTTGCATCGGATCGATATCCCCGCCGACGAATATGGCGGTGTCGAATGCCAACTCGCCGCTCGGCTTTGTCTCAATTGGCAGACCGGAGTTGCCGATAATTTGGCCTCCGGGTTGTGAGACGACATGGATCTCATAGGGGCTATGGCCCGCAGCCATGGCGACCTGATTGAAAGCCGAAATCGGTCCGCCAAGATCCAGGGCGTCATAGCCGCGACACACAAAAAATCCAATGCGATGCATGATGGAGTAGCCCACTGAAAGCCGTAGGATATGACTTTTTATACGGGAAACATACAAATAACGCCATCATGTTTCATCGTCAGGGGTATGGATGGATGGTGTCCTGAAATAAGGGAAAAATGTCATTCAAGACATCTGTCTTGCGCGGTAGAAACGATGGTTGAAGCGGCTTTTTCAAGTCGTTCGGCATCGGTGATGCCAGTGTCTCCTTCTCTCGCAGAGAGTTTAACGCGCTGGCATTTTGGTCCCGGCGTTTTGAGGTAAAATGATGCAATTCGATGGGTATCTCTGGCTGAAGGGACTGCACGTCGCTTCGGTGCTTTTGTTCATCGGCGGATTGATCGCCGAGACCGCGTTTATGGCGACCCTCCCGCTAGACGCGGCGCTGACTGCAGAGCAGCGGCATGCCGCATCGATAGTCCGGTCCTGGGATCGCCGCTTGACCATACCGGCGCTGCTGCTGGCCTGGGGATTGGGGTTGACACTGGCCCTGATGCAGGGATGGTTTCCGGCTGCCTGGTTGCACGTCAAGTTGGTGTTTGTCCTGGCCTTGTCCGCGTTACACGGCATGCAGTCCGGCACCCTGCGGCGGCTGGCGGCGGGGTCTGGGCGTGTCCGTGCTCAGACTGTAGCGGTCCTCGTCATCGTAATGTCCGCGATTTCGATCGCGGTGCTCGCGGTAGCCAAGCCATTTTAGCCCTAAGCAAACAGATGCCCTGGGAACATCCTTGACCAAGGTGGCGGAACGACCTTTCCTTGCGCCTTACTCCTTAATCCAGACAGCAAGAAGGCCCCGTTCGGGGCCTTCTTAAATTGTCCTGAGAACTGCAAACTCATTCCCACTCGATGGTGCCCGGCGGCTTGGACGTAATGTCGTAGGTCACGCGGTTGATGCCCTTGACCTCGTTGATGATGCGCGCGGCGACGCGGCCCAGGAAGTCGTGGGGGAAGGGGAAGAAGTCGGCGGTCATGCCGTCGGTCGAGGTGACGGCGCGCAGGGCGCAGGCATAGTCATAAGACCGGCTGTCCCCCATGACGCCGACGGTGCGCACCGGCAGCAGCACTGTGAAGGCCTGCCAGATGGTGTCGTACAGACCGGCGTTGCGGATTTCTTCCAGATAGATGGCGTCGGCCTGGCGCAGGATGTCCAGCTTTTCGCGGGTGATCGGCTGGCCGGGAATGCGGATGGCCAGACCCGGACCGGGGAAGGGGTGGCGACCCACCATTTCTTCCGGCAGGCCCAGTTCGCGGCCCAGTTCGCGGACTTCGTCCTTGAACAGTTCGCGCAGCGGTTCGACCAGCTTCATGTTCATGCGGGCGGGCAGACCACCGACATTGTGGTGGCTCTTGATGGTCACCGACGGGCCGCCGATGAAGCTGACCGATTCGATGACGTCCGGGTACAAGGTGCCCTGCGCCAGGAAATCGGCGCCGCCGACCTTCTTGGCCTCTTCCTCGAACACGTCGATGAAGGTGGCGCCGATGATCTTGCGCTTTTCCTCGGGGTCGGTCTTGTCGGCCAGCTTGCCCAGGAACAGGTCCGAGGCATCCTTGTGCACCAGATTGATGTTGAAGCGGTCGCGGAAGACCGTGACCACCTGTTCGGACTCGCCCAGGCGCATCAGGCCGTGATCGACATAAACGCAAGTCAACTGGTCGCCGATGGCTTCATGCAGCAGCGCCGCCACCACCGAGCTGTCAACACCGCCCGACAGACCGCAAATGACGCGGCCCTTGCCGACCTGCTTGCGGATGGCGTCAACGGCCTGGGCGCGGAACGCCTTCATGGTCCAGTCGCCCTTGCAGCCCGCCACCCGGTGGGTGAAGTTCTTCAGCAATTGGGCGCCGTGCGGGGTGTGCACCACTTCGGGGTGGAACTGCACGCCGTAAATCTTGCGCTCGTCATTGGCGATGGCGGCGAACGGCGCGCCTTCCGAGGTGCCGACGACGCGGAAGCCCGGCGGAATGGCGGTGACGCGGTCGCCATGGCTCATCCACACCTGTTCGCGCGAGCCCTTGGCCCAGACGCCTTGGAACAGGTCGCAATCCTCGGCGATGTCCAGATAGGCGCGGCCGAATTCGCGGTGATGGCCGCTTTCCACCTTGCCGCCCAACTGGGCGCACAGGGTTTGCTGGCCATAACAGATGCCCAGAACCGGGACACCCAGCTCGAAGATGGCTTCGGGGGCGCGGGGCGTGTGGCTTTCTGTCACCGAAGCCGGGCCGCCCGACAGGATGACGGCGCGCGGCGCAAACGCAGCCAGGCTTTCCGCCGTCACTTTGTTAAAGGGATGAACTTCGCTGTAGACGCCGCTTTCGCGGACGCGGCGCGCAATCAGCTGGGTTACTTGCGAGCCGAAATCGACAATCAGAATACGGTCGGTCACTTAGAGTCTCCTCCGCCAAAGGGGGAATGTAGCCAAGCCGCCCCGGCGGAAGCAAGAGGGGGCATCGGGTTTTTCTGGTTATCAGATCTTTTTTTAGACGTCGGCGATCACCACCTGATGTCCACAATCATCAATGAAACGGCGCAGATCGTGGTTGGACAGCGTGGTCGTGGCGTCATTGGACAGTGGATGATAATTCAGCAGCGGCTGGTCCATCATCTCGCGGTCAAGCACCACGGTGACGCGATGGCCGGGGTCGTTGATCAGGGCAAAGGGCGTGACCGATCCGGGCGTGATGCCAAGCGCGTCGATCAGCCGGTCCGGCGATCCAAACGACAGACGGGCCGAACCGATGCGTTCCGGCAGGGTTTTCAGGTCAACCCGCTTTTCGGCGGGGGCCACCACCAGCCACAAGCGGCCCTTGGCGTCTTTGAGGAACAGGTTCTTGCAATGCAGGCCGGGAATGTCGCCCCAAACCTGATGGCCTTGTTCGACGGTAAAGGCGGGAGCGTGGCGGGTGGTTTGATAAGAAATGCCCAGCCGGTCCAGCCGCTGGAACAGATCGTCGGGTGTGGCCGCAGGCATGAAGGCGCGCCTTTTAAAAGAAGCTCTGAGAGGCTGGTTTATAATCATCGCGTTCCCCGCTGCCAAGTCCCAGGACCGCCGGATGGATCGAGGATGTGAGAAAGTGTCAGAAGATGTCGGGTGATCTGCAAATAACTTAAAATTGCAATTAACCCTATCCGAAGGCATGATACGTAAAGTCGAAGTGGCGCTTTTAACAAGCGGGATTGTCAGGTGTCTAAAAGCTTTTACATCGTCGATGATGATCCTTTTGCCGTCGCGGTTCTTGGTCGCGTCCTGGATGATGCCGGTCATTCGGTCACTGTTTCTTATTCTGCCGCCCAGGCCCTGGGCGAGATTATCGAGAAGCGGCCCGATTGTGTGCTCTTGGATCTGATCATGCCCGAGATGGACGGGTTCGAACTGACCCGCCTGATCCGCGAACGCCCCGATCTGCAAAGCACCCGCATCGTCATCGTCAGCGCCAAGTCTTATGACGCCGACCGCCGCAAGGCCCGCGAACTGGGGGCCGATGGCTATATCGCCAAACCGGTGCGTGCCGAAAGCTTTCTGGCGGAACTGGAAACCCTGCTGGCCGACAAGGCGGAGTTGCGCTATTGGGGGGTGCGCGGCACGCTGCCGGTTCCAGGCCCCACTTCGTTGCGCTATGGCGGCAATACGTCGTGCGTGTCGCTGGAATTCGGTAATGACAGCCTGTTCGTCTTTGACGCCGGGTCGGGCATCAAGCAATTGTCCAACCATCTGATGACCCGTCAGGGGCGCATCACCGGGCGGATTTTCATTTCCCATCCCCATTGGGACCATATCAACGGCCTGCCGTTCTTTGTGCCGCTTTATGTCCAGGGCAACGAATTCGTTATTCACGGCGCGGCCCAGGGCGGCCAGGACATGCGCGAACTGATCAGTTCGCAGATGGAGCCCCCTTACTTCCCCGTCACCATGCGGGAATTTGGGGCCAATGTTTATTTCAACAACATGCGCGAGCAAAAGACCGGCCTGGATGGGGCGATGGTACAGACCATGCTGTTGCGCCATCCCGGCAATTGCCTGGGCTATCGGGTCGATCTCAGGGCGGGCAGCGTCTGTTACGTCACCGACAACGAGCTTTATCCCAGCCACCTGCCGCAATATGACCGTTATCAGGAACAACGCCTGATCGCCTTTATCGGCGGGGCCGACGTGGTGATCCACGACACCACCTATGACGACGCCATTTATCCCAAAAAGGTGGATTGGGGTCATTCGGCGGTCAGTCAGGTGGCCCGTCTGGCGCACGAGGCCGGGGTGAAGGAACTGCACCTGTTCCACCATGATCCCGACCAGAGCGACGACGATATCGACCGCAAGCTGGAGGTGGCGCGGGAAACCCTGGTCAAGCTGGGCTCAGCCACCCGGGTTTTCTGCCCGGCGGAGGGGGAAACCTTTCTGCTGATGGATCGCGCCGTGGTCGATCCGCTGCCGGGTCTGATGCCGAAACTGCAAGGCATTCAGCGCGACGTGGCGGAGTAGGGGGCGGTTAACGCCGGTTCTGACGGGTCTTGCCGCCCGGAGCCAGAAGCGGCGCGTCTTTCCACTCGCCCGGTTGCAAATCCCCCAGGGTCCAGCCGCCCACCGACCAGCGGATCAGCCGCAGGGTGGGAAAGCCCACCGCCGCCGTCATGCGCCGCACCTGTCGATTGCGTCCCTCGCTCAACGTCAGGCGCAGCCAGGATGTGGGAATGGCGGCGCGATAGCGCACCGGGGGTGTGCGCGGCCACAGATTGGCCGGTTCTTCCATCCGTTCGGCCCCGGCGGGCAGGGTGGGGCCGTCGTTCAGCAGCACGCCCTTGCGCAGCGCCGCGATGGCTTCGTCGGTGGGAATGCCCTCGACCTGCGCCCAATAGACCTTGGGGGTCTTGCGCTTGGGATGGGCCAGCTTGGCGATCAGCCCGCCGTCATCGGTCAGCACCAGAAGCCCTTCGGAATCCCGGTCCAGCCGTCCGGCGGCGTAAACTCCCGGCACCGGCACGAAATCGGCCAGGGTTTTGCGGCCCTGTTCACGGTCGGTGAACTGACATAAAACGTCATAGGGCTTGTTCAACAGCAGCACGCGCGACATGGTGGGGCGGTTTTTCCTCGAAAAGGGCCGGTGAAGTGTTTTAAACAACCAGCCTGATGTCCGAAAGGCCCAAAGCAGTCATGTCCAAACCGCCGTCCCGTTCTTCCGCCCATCCCGGTAAGGGAAAGCCGCAGCAGGGGCGGGGCGCCAAATCCGCCCCCCATGCCGCTCCTCATGCTTCTGGTGCCCCCGCCCGTGCCGGGCAACCCCGCCCGCCTGCGACCAAATCCCCGGCCCCCTTGCCCAGCCGCGACGACTTCGCCCGCATTTGCGGTCTGCCCGCCGTGCAGGCCCTGTTCTCCGTCCGCCCGGACGAGGTGGAGCGTCTGTTCTACGCCATCGAACTGCAAGATGCGGTCGAGCCGTTGCGCAAGCAGATGGGCGCGGCGCGCAAGCCTTATAAGCAGGTGACTGGCGACGAACTGGCAAAAATTGCCGCCACCCCCATGCATGGCGGCATCGTCGCCCTGGCCAAACCCCGCCCCGTGGTGCGCTTTGATGCCGAACAGGCCAAGCTGTGGGCCAAGGCCAAGGAACCGGTGCTGGTGCTGGACGGCGTCGGCAATCCGCACAATCTGGGCGCGGTGGTGCGCACCATGGCCTTTTTCGGCATTCGCCATTTGCTGATCTCGGACCATCCCGGTCAGGCCTTGCCGTCGGAATCGTCCTATCGCGTGGCGGAAGGCGGGTTCGAATATATTACCGTCTATCGCGCCGACCGTTTCGATATCGCCCTGAAGCGCCTGCGCGAAGCTGGATACCGTGTCACCGGCACCGCCCTGGAAGGGGCAAGGCCGCTGGCCGATCTGCCCCGCGACCGCCCCTTGGCGGTGGTGTTGGGCAATGAAGAACACGGGCTGCCGGTCACCACCGCCATGGGCTGCGAAAGCGTCGTCAAGCTGCCGGGATCGGGTCAGGTGCAAAGCCTGAACGTCGCTGCCACCGCTGCGATCTTGGTGTGGGAAATGGCCAAGCGGCTGTAACGGCTTGCCGATAAAGCAAAGAAAAACCCCGGATGAGCAGATCATCCGGGGTTTTTTGCGTCAGGGGCGCGGTGATTATTCCGGCTTGACCAGAATGTGGCGCTTCTTGCCAGCGGTCAGCTTGATGGCCCCGTCGATCAGATGGGCGGCGCTGACGATATCGGCGTCCCCGGCGACGGGCTTGTCGTTGACCTTGGCCCCGCCGCCCTTGATCAGGCGGCGCGCTTCGCCGTTGGATGCGGCCAGACCGGCGCGCACGAACAGGGCAAAGGCAGGCAGACCCGCTTCCAGTTCGGCGGCGGGGATGGCGACGCTTGGCAGGCTGTCGGCGGCAGCGCCTTCTTCAAAGGTGCGCCGCGCGGTTTCGGCGGCTTCGCGGGCGGCATCCTCACCATGGGCCAGACGGGTGGCTTCGTTGGCCAGCACCTTCTTGGCTTCGTTGATTTCGGCCCCTTGCAGGGCTTCCAGCCGGGCGATTTCGTCGGCCGACAATTCGGTGAACAGACGCAGGAAACGGCCCACATCGGCATCTTCGGTGTTGCGCCAGAACTGCCAGTAATCCCACGGGGTCAGGCGGTCTTCGTTCAGCCACACCGCACCCTGGGCGGTCTTGCCCATCTTGGCGCCCGAGGACGTGGTCATGAGCGGCACGGTCAGGCCGAACAGTTCCATCCCGGCGGCGCGCCGTCCCAACTCGACGCCGTTGACGATGTTGCCCCACTGGTCCGACCCGCCCATCTGCAAGGCGCAGCCATGGCGGCGGGCCAGTTCGACGAAGTCGTAGCCCTGAAGGATCATGTAATTGAATTCAAGGAAGCTGAGCGGCTGTTCGCGGTCCAGGCGCAGCTTGACGGAATCGAACGACAGCATGCGGTTGACCGAGAAGTGACGGCCATAATCGCGCAGGAATTCGATGTAGTTCAGCTTGTCCAGCCAATCGGCGTTGTTGACCATCACCGCGTCGGTCGGGCCGTCGCCAAAGGTCAGGAACTTGGCAAACACCTTTTTGATGCCCGCCATGTTGCGGGCGATGTCGTCGTCGGTCAGCATCTTGCGGGCTTCGTCCTTGCCCGAAGGATCGCCGACGCGGGTGGTGCCGCCGCCCATCAGGACGATGGGCTTATGTCCGCTTTTTTGCAGATGGCGCAGCAGCATGATCGGCAGCAGGCTGCCCACATGCAGGCTGTCGGCGGTGCAGTCAAAGCCGATATACGCCACCACGCAGCCCTTGGACATGCGTTCGTCCAGAGCTTCCAGGTCGGTGCATTGATTAAGGAAGCCGCGCTCGGAAACCGTGCGCAGGAAGGCTGATTTAAGTGTCGTCATGGTTTCGCTACACCAGTTATAATCGGGCTTTCGACCCTTGGAACCTGTGGTCCGGCGTCGTGCCGGACGTGGGGGGTCGTTTAACACGAATGGCCCAGCCATACAACCGGAGCGCCGGAATGACCCATCCGCTCGCCAAGCCCTTAGCCCCTAAAACGTCGCCCGGCAAACCGCTGTTGAGCCTGGGTTTGATGTCGGGCACCTCGCTCGATGGGGTGGACGCCGCCCTGGTGTTGACCGACGGGCATCGGGTCGAACGCTGTGGCCTTGCCACGACCCGGCCTTATCCAGACGCTCTGCGCGCTTCCTTGCGCGGTGTTCTGGGCGGGG
>JASLCK010000039.1 GCA_030151865.1 Rhodospirillaceae bacterium
CGCCTCTCCCCAGGCCGTGCCCTTGTCCGGTGATCATCCCCGCCTGCTGTGGCGCGAAGATCAGGGCTGGCGGGTGGTCGCCGGTTTCGTCGATCTGTTCGCCGTCACCCTGGCCGATGACGCCCCCATCGGGCGGCGGGAGTTCCTGATGCGGCTGAAGCCCGATCAGATTTTCCTGCCCCTGCCGCTGGCCCGGTCCGGGTCCGATCCTTTGGGTTTGATCGCGGTGGGCGGACAAGACAGCGCCATCGCCGCCTTGGACGCCCCGCCCCATGCCCTGCCCCCCGCCGTGCTGGACGGCTGGCTGGCCCGCTTGGGCGATGTCATGGGCGAAGCGGTGCAGGGGCAGCGGACATCCCTGCATGCCGCCGATCTGGGCAGCCTGTCCATGGCGGCGGGCGAGACCTTGGGCGGGCGCAGCGCCTTGCCCCTGTGGGCTGAATTGGAAGACGGATCAGCCTATCTGACCGGCGACGACCGCCTGATGGAACCCGGCCAAGCGCCGCTGCCGGTGGCGGGCACCCTGCAAATCACCGCCGCCAGCCCCTGCCGCTGGCGCTTTTGCGCCACCGCCGAGATGCAGCAGGGCGGGCGGCTGGAAACCGCCCTGGCGGCCTTTGCCCCCCTGGCGGTCGCAGCCATTGGCCGCAGCATCGCCTGGCGGCGGTCCCAGATGGCCGATCTGGCCAGAAACCGTGAAAGCCTGTCGCGCCAGGCCTTAGAGGGGGGATATGCCCAACTGGCCGGGGTGATCGCCCCGAACCTGGCCTTGCCCCGCCCAATGGTCGGCGATGACCCACAGATGGCGGTGGTCCGCCGTGTTGCCGAAGCCATCGGCGAAACCGTCAGCGAGCCCCCGCCCGATCTGGCGGCACCGGCGCATCTGGGACGACAACAGGCGATCTTGCAGGCGTCCAAGCTGCGCTGGCGCACCGTTTTGCTGCGCGACGGCTGGCATCAGCGGGCCAATGGTCCGCTGATCGCCCGCCGCCAGGATGACAACCGCCCCGTCGCCCTGATTCCCCACGAAGCAGGCGGGTCGGCCCGCTATCACGTCTGGGATCCCCTGACCGGGCAGGAAAGCCCCCTGACCCCCGCTCTGCTGGCAACGCTGGCACCCCAGGCGGTGATGATTTATCCGCGTCTGGCCGGGCGCAAGCTGACGGCGGGCGATTTGCTGCGGTTGGGCATACGCGGCGCGAGAAGCGATCTGCTGCGCATCCTGCTGCTGGCCCTGGGTGCGGCGTTGCTGGCATTGCTCAGTCCGATGGCGTCGGGCCTGCTGGTGGAACAGGTCATCCCCAACGCCGAACGCGGGCAATTGAGCGCCCTAGTCGGCGGCTTGGCGGCGGCGGCTTTGTGTTCCGCCGCGTTCGAACTGGTCAAGGCGCTGTCGCTGCTGCGTCTGGAAGGTCGGCTGGACGCTGCCTTGCAGGCCGCCCTGTTCGATCGGCTGCTGCGCCTGCCCGCCGCTTTCTTCAAACGCTTTGCGGTGGGCGATCTGGCCGACCGGGTGCTGGGCGTGCAGGCCATCCGCCAGATGCTGGCCGGGGCGACGTTGACCTCGCTGCTGGGTGGAGTTTTCTCGGTGGTCAGCCTGGCGATGCTGTTCTTTTATTCGGTGCCGCTGGCCTTTCTGGGGCTGGGTCTGGCCGTGCTGATGGCCGCCATCATCGGTCTTTTGACCTGGGCGCAATTGCGCCACGAACGCAAGCTGGCGCTGATGCGCGGCCGGGTCGAAGGCTTTTTGCTGCAACTGATCATCGGAGTCGGCAAGATCAGCGTTGCCGCCGCCCGCGACCGCGCCGTCGCCCATTGGGCAGGGATCGAGGCCCGCCAGAAACGCCACACCCTGGCGGCCCAATCGGCGGCCCGCCTGCAAGCGGTGTTCATGGCGCTGTTTCCGCCCCTGTCCAGCGTCGCGGTCTTTCTGGCGGTGGCCTGGGTCGCCAAGGAAAGCGCGGTTTCCGAGCAGTTGAAAGCCCTGGCGGGCAGCCCTGCCGGATCGGAAGGCGGATCGGCCTTGGGGGCGGGCTCGTTCCTGGCCTTCAACGCCGCCCTGTCGCAATTCATGTCCAGCATGGCCCTGGCGGCGCGCAGCCTGACCGGGGCCTTGGGCGCAGTGCCGCTGTGGGAACGCGCCCGCCCGGTTTTGGATCAATCGCCCGAAGACGGCGACGACCGCACCTCGCCCGGCCCGTTGGACGGCGCGGTGGAATTCAGCGCCGTCAGCTTTGCCTATCAGCAGGACGGCCCGACGGTCCTCAAGGATTTCTCGGCGGAAATCCGGGCGGGGGAGTACGTCGCCCTGGTCGGTCCGTCGGGGTCGGGAAAATCCACCGTCATGCGTCTGTTGATGGGGCTGGAACAGCCGACGGGCGGCGAGGTGTTCTTTGATGCCAAGCCGTTATCGCGGCTGGATCTTGGATTGTTGCGCAGTCAGATCGGCGTGGTGTTGCAAAACAGCCGGGTGCTGCCGGGCAGCATCTTCAGCAACATCATGGGGTCCGAGGAAGGTCGTCTGGAAGACGCCTGGGACGCCGCCCGCATGGCCGGGCTGGACGGCGACATCAAGGCCATGCCCATGGGCATGCATACCGTGCTGCTGGAAGGCGGATCGACCCTGTCGGGCGGGCAGCGCCAGCGGCTGGCCATCGCCCGCGCCCTGGTGCGCAAGCCCCGCATCCTGCTGCTGGACGAAGCCACCAGCGCGCTCGACAACCGCACCCAGGCCATTGTTTCGCAGTCGCTGGCCCGTCTCAACATCACCCGCATCGTCATCGCGCACCGCCTGTCCACCATCGCCCATGTGGACCGGGTGCTGGTGATGGATCAAGGCAGGCTGGTGCAGCAGGGACGCTTCGAAGACTTGCTGGCCGCCCCCGGCCTGTTCGCCGACATGGCGCGCCGCCAGATGCTTTAAGCCAAAGGAAACCCCATGCGCAAAGTTCTCTATATCCTGGGTCAGCTTGATGATCTTGACGTGTCGTGGATCGCCCGCAACGGCCTGCGCCGCAGCCTGCCGCCCGGCACCGCCCTGGTGCGCGAACGGGTGCCGTGCGGTTCGGTCTTCATCCTGCTGGACGGCGAAATGAGCGTCGATATCGAAGGCCTGGGTCGGGTCGCCAGCCTGGGGGCGGGGGAAATGATCGGCGAGTTGTCGTTTGTCGATAGCGCCCCGCCATCGGCCACCGTGACGGCGCAAAGCCAATGTTCGGTCCTGGAAATCGACAAACGGACCTTGTCGGCGCAGTTGGACCAGGATGACGGCTTTGCCAAGCGGTTCTATCGCGCCATCGCCCTGTTTCTGGCCGACCGTCTGCGCGGTACCGTGCGACGCATGGGCTATGGCGCGGCGGCCAGTCTGGACACCGACGATGTCCTGGCCGACGAGTTGGATGAAAAGCTGTTGGATACCGTGTCCCTGGCGGGTGACCGCTTCGATCGGTTGATGCGCACCTTGGCTTCGGCCAGAGCCGTCTAAACCGGCCAGCCCTTATGGCGACGCGGCGCATCCCCGTTCTTTTACAGTTTCAGGCGTCGGAATGCGCCCTGACCGCCCTGGCCATGCTGCTGGGGCAGCAGGGCTGCGCCGTCAGCCTGAACGAGCTGCGCCGCCATGCCGGAGCGGCCCGCGACGGCACGTCCCTGTCGGCCTTAAAGGCCATCGCCGCCCAGTACGGCTTTCACTTGCGCGCCTTTCGCAAGGAAGCAGGACAGTTGGCCGAGATCGGCTTTCCCTGCATGGTGTTCGTCAATTTCAATCACATGCTGGTGGTGGAAGGTGTCACCCGTTCCGGCCTGCGGGTGATCGATCCGGCATGCGGGCGGCGCTCCCTGACCTGGGCGGACTTCGATCAGGATTACACCGGCATCGCCCTGATCCTGGAAGCCACGGACACCGCCCGCCGCCAGACCCAGCGCCCCGCCGGGCGCTTGTGGCGGATTATGACCGGGTTGTGGGACAAGATCGCCCTGGCCCTGCTCATGGCCCTGGCCCTGGCCTGGGGGGAAAGCCGTCTGGCCTTGGCGCTGGATCAGCCAGATACCCTGTTGCGGCTGGCCCCCCTGCTGGTGCTGCTGCCGCTGCTGTGGGGACGGCGCGCCGCCGATGCCTGCCTGACCACCGCGCTGCGCGATATTTGCGCCCGGCATCTGCGCCGCCTGTTGTTCAGCCGCGATGCCCGTTATTACGGCTATCGCGCCCCCGCCGTCATGCTTCAGTGCGCCGCCCTGCCCGAACGGGTCGCCGATCTGCTGCGTCAAGCCGGGCCGGTTTTGGGCGATCTGGTCGGGGGGCTGATCCCGCTGGCGCTGTTGGCGCCCCTGGCCCCGCACGCGGTGCTCGTCGGGCTGGCCTGCCTGGGGTTGGCGGGATTGGGCGGCTGGATTTGTTTCTTTCATCCCACCTCGCCCTGGCGGCGGGTCCTGGCAACGGGCGGCGGGCCCGCCCTGCTGGACTATGCGCAAACCCCCACCCCCCACCAGAGTGCGGGCCGTGATGGCGAGATGCTGGCTACCCTGGCCGGATACGCGGCCCAAGCCGCCCCCCCATCCCATGATTTCGCCCGCTGGCTGGCACTTTATAAAGTTGGTCTGGCGCTGCTGGTGGCGCTGCCCGCCCTGCTGGCCCACGCGCAGGCTGGACTGATCGGGGCAGCGCTGGCGCTGTTGGCGGCGCGGCCCTGGTTGGCCTTGCCGTCGCTGCTGCCTGCTTTGTACGGTCTGGACCGCCAAGCCCGGATGCTGGACGATCTGGCCGACAGCCCGGCCCATGACCATCGGCCCATATCCGGCCCGGACAATGGGGCCAGACTGGACGGCGTGGTCTTTGGCTATGGCGCCATCCCGCTGTTCGGGCCGATCGGCCTGACCTGCCCGCCGGGATCGCTGATCGGCCTGACCGGCCCCAGCGGCAGCGGCAAAAGTACCCTGGCGCAGATTCTCGCCGGATTGCAGCCCCCCGCAACAGGTACGGTTGAAACACCCGCCAAGACCATTTTGGTAGAGCAACGGCCCTGTCTGTTCCGTGCCAGTGTGCGCGACACCATTGTCTGCGGCCAAACCGGGGTAAGCGACCAACAGGTGATCGACGCCTTGCAGTTGGTTGATCTGTGGGACGATGTGCAGGCCCGCCCCGCCGGACTGGATGCCCTGGTGGACAGCAACGGCCAGAATTGGAGCGGCGGGCAAGCCCGCCGTCTGACCATCGCCCGCGCCCTGGTCGGCCAGCCCGATCTGCTGATCATCGACGAAACCCTGGACAGCGTGGACCGCGACACCGAAGCCGCTTTGTTGCAGCGCCTGCGCGGGTGCGGCCTGACCATCCTGTTGATTTCCCAGCGCGAGGCCAGCCTGAAGGAGTGCGAGCGGGTCTGGCGGCTGGACGCTGACGGCTGCCACCCCTGGCCCCCCACCCCCCAGAACCCAACGCCCCAACGCCCCAACGCCCCGCCCCTGACGATCCCGCCCCCGCCAGCCTATGCCCCGTTCACGCAAAGGGATTGGCAGGCTTTGGCCCAGGGGGCGGCGGCTTTGGGGCTAACCCTGCCCGCCGGTCCTCACCCAGCGCCCTGCCCGATGGGGCTGTCCCCGCTGGTCTGGCAGTCCCGACTGCACGGTCTGCAGATGCGCCCGGTCAGCCTGACTTCGGCCCACTGGCGACAGCGAGGCTGCCGCCCTTTGCTGGTGCAGACCGCCGACGGCATGTTGCATGCCGTACCGCCCAAAGCCAGCAGCGGATACGGCCCCCTGCCCCCCGCCCCCTATAACGCAGTGTGGGAACTGCACCGCCTGAGCACCGCCTCCCGCCTGGGGATCAACGCCCTGACCTGGATCAGTTCGCGCTGGCTTTTATGGCTGGCAGCGGGCTTGCTG
>JASLCK010000046.1 GCA_030151865.1 Rhodospirillaceae bacterium
GATATAGGCGGCGGCCATCTTATCGACGACTTCGGAGCGCCGCTTGCGTGATGCGTCGGCTTCCAGCAGCGTGCGGGTGACGGCGGCGGTGGACAGGCGTTCGTCCCAAAAGGCGATGGGCACATCGCGCAGCTTCAGCAGATTGGCGACGAATTGCCGAGTCGATTGGCAGCGCGGTCCTTCGGTGCCGTCCATGCTGACGGGCAGACCGATGACCAGGGCGGCGACCTCGTTCTTATCGACGGTGTCCAGCAGTTCCTTGACATCGTTGGTGAACTTGGTGCGCGCGATGGTCTTCATCGGCGTCGCCACGGTCAAGGTCAGGTCGGACAGGGCCAGACCGATGGTTTTGGTGCCCAGGTCCAGCCCCAGCAGACGTCTGTTGCGGGGTTGCGTGGCCTTAAGCTCTTGGATCGTCAGAATCGGCATGGGCCTTTGGGTACTCCATGCCGCCCCCGTTTGCCAGAGAATTAAGCCGCGCCGCCGCTTTGCACTGGCCACAGCCGCGGCGGATCGCCCGTTCCGCTGTTTTGTGGGGTTGCTGGCTGGGGTGTCGCGGGCTGGGATGTCGCTGGTTGGGGCGGGGTTGGCTTTGCCGTCGCTTCGCTATTTTCCGCAAAAGCTTGTCGGACCAATTCGGCCAATTGCGCCATGTCGATCGGTTGTCCCGCCGGTTTGGCCGCAGTTGGGTCGGGGCGGGGCTGGGCCGGGGTTTCCGCCGCCGAGGGCGATGGTGCGGGCGTGACCGGGCCGGGGACAGGGGCAGGGGTTGGGGTTGGGGTTGGGGTGGGCGGCGTTTTCTTGGCCCCCTTGTCGCCGTCGTCTCCGGTTTCCACCGGACCGCTGCCGCTCAGTTTGGTCTGCAGCTTGTTCAGCATGGTGATGGACAGGCTGTCGCTGAAACCGCCCAGAAAGGCCAGGACGTAGAAAATCATTTCCTGCTTGGCGTTATCGGACGGGGCTTCAACGATGATCATGCCGATTTTCGACATCATATAAATCATCACCCCCATCACCATGCCGATGATGGGGCGCGAGATGACCCAGCGCTTGGCTTCCTGACGGTCCTTGAAATTATAATTGGAGACTCTGAGCAGCATGGCGCAAACCGACCCCAACAGCGCCCACAACCAGATTTCGCGGGGGACACTGGCGATCACATGGGTATCGTCGGCGATGTTCAGCAGATTTTCGGCGGTGGGGCGGTAAATCTGGCTGAGCAACCCCAGCCCCAACGCCGCGTAAACCACAATGGAGGTCAGCTTGGTGGCGAACTGATCGCGTTTAGACACGGTCATTTCCACGTCGATATCGGACAGTGCCATGCGGCAATCCAGAATATCGCCCTTTTCCAGCGCTTCTTCCGCCGCCTTTAAATGCTGAAAGCAGACCTTCTGCAAATCCGGTCGGTCCACCAGCATATTGGGGATGTCGCCATACATGGCGTTGATGCGCGAGCGCATGGCGATCAGGCGGCCCTGGTCGCTTTCGTCACTATATTGGCTGGCTTTGAACACGACGCGTCCCCTTGCTGACCGGCAGATACGCTCAATGCTATTTTTGATAATTAATATGTCAACTATTAGATGCAATCCTCTCTCTTTGTTCACGTCGGGGCCTGCGGTCTGGCAGGGTTGCACATGTCGGGTGCGGGTGCTAATTTCCGCCTCTTACCCGGAGTCTTCGGACGCCGTACCCCTTTTGCGGCTGAAATGCCGCCTTTAGCGGAGAGAGTTGCCCGCCATGTCCTTGGACAAAGCCACCGTCAGGACCATCGCCAATCTGGCGCGCCTCGAGGTGCGCGACGACGAACTCGACCATCTGGCCGGAGAGCTGTCGAACATCATCACCTTCGTCGAGCAATTGAGCGAGGTTGACACTACGGGCGTCCAACCGATGACCAGTGTCGCCGACCTTGCCTTGCCGTTGCGTGCCGATGTCGTCACCGACGGCAATTGCCGCGACAAGGTTCTGGCCAATGCGCCGGAACAGTATGACGGCTTCTTCCTGGTTCCGAAGGTGGTGGAGTAAGTCCATGACCAAGCTTACGAATTTGACCATGGCGGAGGCCCGTGAAGGTCTGGCCGCCAAGAAGTTCACCGCCGTCGAGCTGGTGGACGCCCATATCAAGGTGGCCGAAGCCACCCGCTCGCTGAACGCTTTCGTCACCGAAACGTTCGATCAGGCGCGCGAACAGGCCAAGCTGTCGGACCAGCGCATCGCCAAGGGCGAAGCCGGGGCGATGGAAGGTCTGCCGATCGGCATGAAGGATCTGTTCTGTACCGAAGGGGTGCGCACCACCGCTTCGTCCAAGATCCTGGAAAAGTTCGTGCCGCAGTATGAATCGACCGTTTCGGCCAACCTGAAGAAGGCCGGTTCGATCGTCATCGGCAAGACCGCGTTGGACGAATTCGCCATGGGCTCGTCCAACATGACCAGCGCCTTTGGCAATGTGGAAAACCCCTGGAAGCGCAAGTCCGATCCGTCGGTCAAGCTGGTTCCCGGCGGTTCGTCGGGCGGGTCCGCCGCTGCTGTCGCGGCGCGTTCGGTGATGGCCGCGACCGGCACCGATACCGGCGGTTCGATCCGTCAGCCGGCTGCTTTCTGCGGTCTGGTGGGTATCAAGCCGACCTATGGCCGGTGTTCGCGTTGGGGCGTGGTGGCGTTTGCCTCCTCGCTCGATCAGGCCGGTCCGATGACCCGCAGCGTGCGCGACGCCGCCATCATGCTGGGGGCCATGGCTGGTCATGACGCCAAGGACAGCACCAGCGCGCCCTTGCCGGTGCCGAACTTCGAAGCGGCCCTGACCGGCGATGTGCGCGGCCTTAAGGTCGGCATCCCGAAGGAATACCGTCCCGACGGCCTGTCGGCGGAGATTTCCAAGCTGTGGGATGACGGCATCGCCATGCTGAAGGCGGCTGGCGCCACCCCGGTGGAAATCAGCCTGCCGCACACCAAGTACGCCCTGGCGACCTATTACATCATCGCCCCGGCGGAAGCCTCGTCCAACCTGGCCCGCTATGACGGCGTGCGCTATGGCCTGCGCGTCGATGAAGGCAAGAGCCTGGACGAGCTGTACGCCAAGAGCCGCGCCGCCGGTTTCGGCAAGGAAGTGCGCCGTCGTATTCTGGTCGGCACCTATGTGCTGTCGGCTGGGTACTACGACGCCTATTACGCCAAGGCGCAGAAGGTGCGCCGCCTGATCGCCGAGGATTTCCGCAAGGCCTTCGAACAGGTGGACATCATCCTGACCCCGACCGCCCCCTCGGCGGCGTTCGGCATGGGTGAAACCGACGACAATCCGGTCACCATGTGGCTGAACGACGTCTTCACCATTCCCACCAGCATGGCGGGCCTGCCCGGCCTGTCGCTGCCCACCGGCCTGTCGTCGGACGGGTTGCCGCTGGGTCTGCAACTGATCGGCCGTCCCTTTGACGAGGAAACGGTGCTGAAGGTCGCGGATGTGATGGAAAAGTCGGCTGGCTTCACCGCCACGCCCGCTTTGGTGGAGGCGTAAGAAATGGCCTATGTTATTCAGGGCGAAACCGGCGATTGGGAACTGGTGATCGGGCTGGAAGTCCATGCCCAGGTCATCAGCAATTCCAAACTGTTCTCGGGCGCGGCCACCGCGTTTGGGGCGGAGCCCAACACCCAGGTGTCCTTGGTTGACGCCGCCATGCCCGGCATGCTGCCGGTGCTGAACGAAAAGTGTGTCGAACAGGCGGTACGCACCGGTCTGGGCCTCAAGGCCCAGATCAACCTGACCTCGGTCTTCGCGCGTAAGAACTATTTCTACGCCGATCTGCCGCAGGGTTATCAGATCAGCCAGTTCGAATTCCCCATCGTCGGCGAAGGCGAAGTCATTCTGGACATGCCCGACGGCAGCACCCGCACCGTCGGCATCGAACGTTTGCATCTGGAACAGGATGCGGGCAAGTCGATGCATGACCAGCATCCGACCAAGTCGTTCATCGACTTGAACCGTTCCGGCGTGGCTTTGATGGAAATCGTCAGCAAGCCCGACATGCGCAGCCCCGAAGAAGCGGGCGCCTATGTCACCAAGCTGCGCTCCATCCTGCGCTATCTGGGCACCTGCGACGGCAACATGGCCGAAGGTTCGATGCGTTGCGACGCCAACGTCTCGGTGCGCAAGGCCGGTGAACCCTTCCGCACCCGTTGCGAGATCAAGAACATCAACTCGATCCGCTTCTTGCAGCAGGCCATCGAATACGAAGCCCGCCGTCAGGTTGACGTGTACGAGGAAGGTGGGGAAATCCGTCAGGAAACCCGCCTGTGGGATTCCACCAAGGGCGAAACCCGTTCCATGCGCAGCAAGGAACAGGCCCACGATTACCGCTATTTCCCCGATCCCGACCTGCTGCCGCTGGTTCTGACCCAGGGCTTCGTCGATGGCATCAAGGCCGGTCTGCCGGAACTGCCTGACGAAAAGAAGGAACGCTTCATCAAGGACTATCATCTGTCGTCCTATGATGCCGGCGTGTTGGTGGCCGAACAGGCCAATGCCGACTTCTTCGAAGCGGTGGCCAAGGGTCGCGATCCCAAGCTGGCTTGCAACTGGGTGATGGGCGATTTCGCCGCCGCCCAGAACAAGCTGTCGCGGTCCATCGAAAACCCGGTGGTGTCCGCCGCCGATCTGGGCGGTCTGGTCGATCTGATCGCCGACAACACGATCTCGGGCCGTATCGCCAAGGAAGTCTTCGAACTGATGGTGGAAACCGGCAAGGCTCCCGCCGTCATCGTCGAGGAAAAGGGCCTGAAGCAGGTGACCGATACCGGGGCGATCGAAGGGGCGATCGACGCCGTTTTGGCCGCCAACCCCGACAAGGTCGCCGATTACAAGGGCGGCAAGGACAAGCTGTTCGGCTTCTTCGTTGGTCAGGTGATGAAGAATACCGGCGGCAAGGCCAATCCGGCTTTGGTCAATGAAATCCTGAAGGCCAAGCTGTCGTAAGACAAAACGGTTTTCAAAAGCAAAACGCCGCCGGGGAGAGTATCCAAGGCGGCGTTTTCTTATTTTATATGCCTTCTGGGCGATGGCTGGGGTTATGTCATCGTTCTATAGAGGGATTGGTTTTGATGGGGGGCTATCATGAACACTGACTTGCCGGTCTTCGCCACGGTTGGGGCGGGGTATCGCTTTTTGTGGAACCATAAGAAGCAGCTTTGGCCGTATCTCGCCGGGTTGCTGGTGGTGGTGGCGGCGATTTTCCTGGTGGCGGTTCTGAGCGGAACCGGCATGCTTTTGCTGGGGAAATTCATGGGGGCGGGCTTTCATTCCATGGGAAAGCTGCTGGTCGTGGGGCTGGTTGCGCTGGTTCTGCTGGTGTTGTTCTTGGTTTTCCTGCCTGTCAGCAACAGCCTGATCCGTCTGGTGGCGGTGGGCGAGGGGGCGCGCTTCGGCTTTGGCTATGGGCGCGAGGAATGGCTGGTGATCAAGGCCGTTTTCTTGGTCTCGGGGGCCTTCCTGCTGGCTTTCGCGGCCTTATTTATTCCGTCTGCGCTGCTGATCCATTTCTTCGGCCCGGCCTTGAACAATCAGGTTTGGATGGCGGTGGCCGCTGCGGCAGCGATGATCCCGATGATGTTTATTGGCATCCGTCTGGTGGTTTATGTGCCATCAGCGGCGGTCGGTGCGCCGCTGTCGCTGAAGCAGGCATTTCTTTTAACCAAGGGAAACTTTTGGCGAATCCTCTTCGTGTTCTGGTGGGTGCGTCTGCCGTTCTCCGCGCTGGATAAGATTTTTGAGCGCTTTGTCAAAGAAGGCAGCCTGTCGATACTTTTTCTGTCCATCGCCGTCACCCTGATCGGGCTGATGCTGCAAATCGTGGTGACGGGTTTCATCTACCGCCATTTCCTGCAACGCCCCGAAGCGACGGTGCCGGAGGAAGAAAGCGGCCATGATCTTGCGACAGAACCGCTTGCTCCCTTGGGGTGATCTGTCCTGTCGGGTTAGAGGCTTGCCATATGCGGGCGAGGGGATGCACACTCCTCGCCCTTTTTGTTGTCCATGGATTTCCTTCATGTCGGATCGTGTGGGACAGGCAAGTTCCGCAGCGCGCTTTCTGATCGGCCTTAAGGCTGCGTCGCCGGTGATGCTCGGCTATCTGCCGATTGCCATGTCGTTTGGTCTGGTGGCCCAGGAAGCAGGAATGCCGCTGGTTTGGGCCGGGGCGATGTCGGCCCTGGTCTATGCCGGAGCCAGCCAGTTCGCCGCCGCCGCCATGTTGAAGCTGGGGGCTCCGACGCCGGAAATCGTTGTCGCCACCTTCTTCATGAATCTGCGCCATACGGTGATGAGCTTGGCTTTGCTGCCCAAGGTCAAAGGCGGGGTTGCCGCCCGTGCCGTCCTGGCGGCGGGGATTACCGATGAAACTTTTGCGGTGGCCAGTTTCTCCCGCGATCCGGCTTTAAAAAGTCCGGCGGGTCTGGCCGGGCTGTTTTTGGGCAGTTGGGCGTCGTGGTTCTGCGGCACCTTGCTGGGTGGCGGTTTGGCGGTGTTTTTGCCCAAGCTTTTGACCGACGCCATGGAAGTCATGCTGTATGGCCTGTTCATCGGCTTGTTGGTGCCTGCCTTGCGTGCTGCGCCGCGCGGTCTGGTGGCGGCGCTGTCGGCTATGGCGGCGCATCTGATCGCCAAGCAGTTTCTGCCGCCGGGCTGGGCCATCGTCGTGGCAATCCTGACCGGCTCGGCCATCGGTGCCTGGGCTGAGCAGAAAAGGGGGTAATCAGCGTGGATCGGTTTTTGCTGTTGATCCTGGGTATGATGGCGGCCACCGCCATTCCCCGCATTCTGCCCGCTTTTCTGGCCGGACGCTGGACACCCTCGCCCCTGATGCAGCGGTGGTTGGGGGCGGTGCCCTTCGCCGCCCTGGGGGCATTGATCTTTCCCGGCATCGTGACGGCCGATGCAACAACCCCGTGGACGGGAATTGTCGCCGGCGCGGCCGCAATTGTCGCGTCCTGGTTGCGTGCCCCGGCCTATATTGCCGCTTTCGCCGCTGTCGGCGGCGCGGTGCTGGTGCGCATCCTGCTTTAAGCCGAGGTTTTTGAAAAAAATCACCTTTTCAGTCATTTTTTCTAAATTGCGGCGTTGACGGCGGGGCCAGCTTTCTATAAAACCTGCCTTCCGATCACGGCGCACCGATCATAAGGCGCGTAAGCCCTGCGGAAGGGTGGGTGAGTGGCTTAAACCAGCAGTTTGCTAAACTGTCGTAGGGTGTCAAACCTTACCGGGGGTTCGAATCCCCCCCCTTCCGCCAATTCGCCTTGTTAAGGCATTGAAAAGACTGCACTTTGTTGCGGTCTTTTTTATTTGCCCCACAACTCAACCCACAAATTGGCATCGGTGAGAGGTGGTTGACGGCGCATGTCTGCGATCAGTTCAATTTCTCGTCTGCCATTGTCGGATTGTCTTAGATGTTTACTCCCGGGCTTTGATGGATCGGATTGAGCCTGAAGCGTTCAGGCTCGGCAGTCCACGTTTTGCGGATGTATTCGTATGGCGTTAGGCCCTTCAGGGGCTTGAGCCGCTTTGCAAAGTTTTAGGCGAGCACGAGGTCATCGAGGTGCCCGCGAAGTTCTGCGTGGTTATTGTAGAAGAACCGCTTCACGGTCGCCTCTTTGATCGTGCGATTCATGCGCTCGACCTGTCTGTTGGTCCACGGATGCCTGGGCTTGGTCAGGCGATGGTCGATGTCGTTCCGGCACATCGACAGTGCGGAGACGGCGATGCCTATTGGTCGGAAATGCGTCCTGTTCGGCGTCAGCGTCAGCCGCTATTACGCCTGGAAAAGCCGCCGCCTCAGCCGTCGTCAATTGGACGACATGGTCTTTCTGGCCCATATCCGCCAGCCAATTCAGGTTGTCGCACGAAACCTATGGCGGCCCGCCGATGACAGTGGAATTGCAGGCAGACGGTATCGCCGTCGGGCGGCATCGCGTCATCCGGCTGATGCGCGAGGATGGCCTGAAAGCCCTTCAAAAACGACGGTTCAAGAAAATCACCGACAGTGCCCATGGTGGCCCCGTCGCGCCCAATTTGTTGGACCAGAACTTCGCTGTGGACAGTCCCGACCAGAAAAGGGGGAGTAATATTTCCTATATCTGGACGGCGGAAGGCTGGCTCTATCTGGCGGTCGTCGTCGATCTATTTTCCCGGCGCATCGTTGGCTGGGCCATAGCGACCGCATGAAGAAAGGGGCTGGTGCTGATGACAGCCCTAGGACGCGTCATCGCCGTACGGCAACCGCTGCCAGGGCTGATCCATCATTCCGACCGCGTATTGCTCGGGTGACTACCGAAAGCTCCTGGCCGACCACAAGATCGTCGCCTCGGTGAGCGGCTAGGGAAACTGTTATGGATCGAAGAGACGCCAAAGGCGGCATAATGCCATCATGGAAACCGTGTTCAAGACCGTCAAATCCGAACTGATCTGGCGAACCATCTGTAAGTCACGCTGGCCATGCCAACATCACTATTGGCCGATACATCGGCGGCTTCTATAATCCTGTCAGACAACATTCCGCCCTGGAATACAAAAGCCCATGCTGCTTCGAGGCCGAAACCGCATAAACCGAGAAACGCTCTTCACTCTTTCAGGGCAAGCCCAGTGAACTCCCTCTCCGGTCTAGGGTTGCTTGGGCTCTCTATTTTCTCCTCAAGGTTTTATTATCTGGATTTCTCCTTGAGGTTTTGACATCAAGAACCTATCCTAGAGGCAAGCTTACTATTCATTACTTTTTAACGGGTCGTGGACATTCCTCGCGATGCGTCTATGAGTAATGTTGATAATTTGGAAGGTGGGTCGCATAGTGGTTGCCGCACATACAGAGGAGGCTTCTGTGGAGGGTGGTTGCCGCGCGATGGCGGCCTCGACACGCCAAAACGCCACGATAGTCTCATAACATGAGAGTACGGCATTGTTAACCAGAACCTCCTCTATGGGAACGAAGGACGCGACGCGCCCCGCTTCTCTTGCCATCTTGATGTGTACCTTTCGAGGTGAACAATTTCTCGCCGAGCAATTGGACTCGATTTGTGCCCAGACTTACCCACACTGGAAATTGTGGGTTTCCGACGACGGGTCGGACGACGCCACTCTCGCCATTCTCAGGGCTTACCAGGAGAAGTTGGGGCGCGACCGGATGGAAGTGGTCGCCGGACCACGTCGGGGTTTTTGCGCCAATTTCCTGTCGCTCGTCTGCGCCCCGGAGATCAAGGCCGATTTCTATGCCTTCTCGGATCAGGATGATATCTGGGAGGCCGACAAGCTTGCCCGATCGCTCGCCTGGGTAAGCAGCGCCCCTGCTGATTCTCCCCTGCTTTATTGCTCACGCACCCGCTTGGTGGACCAAAGCGGCCAGCCGATTGGTTATTCCGCGATGTACTCGCGCCCCCCTTCCTTTGCTAACGCCATCGTACAAAGCCTGGCTGGCGCTAATACGATGCTGTTCAATTCCGTCACTGCGCAGATACTTCGACGCGTCGGCCCTCTTGTAGATGTCGTATCGCACGATTGGTGGGTTTACTTGGTCGTGACCGCATGTGGAGGAACAGTGTTCTACGATCCGGTGCCGACGACGAATTACCGCCAGCACGCAAACAACATCATCGGCTCGAATATGAGTTGGCAGGCCCGGCTGGTGCGCCTGCGCCTCCTGCTCAAAGGGCAGTGGCGTGATTGGAATGAGCGCACCACATCAGCGTTGCTGTTGATCCAGGATCAGATGACGGCGGAAAGCCGTCTCACCCTGAACTTGTTCGTCCGGGGGCGCAATCAATGGCTCCTGCCGCGCCTGATCATGTTTTATCGTTCCGGCATCATCCGCCAGACGTGGATGGGGAATATTGGCCTGATCGTGGCGGCGATACTCAAGAAGATGTAGGGGGCAGGTAGTGCATACCCTGTCCGACTGCCGGGAAAATCAAATGACCATTTTCTGATAGGCTGAGCGGGCTTCACCGGTTCTAATTCCATGCTTGATTAGCTTCAAGACGGCATAGGATCACCTGTCCGCGACTATCACCAGACCTATGGGTTGTACTGCCGGTAAAGCTCGAGAAACTTGCTCCGTCGGCGATGAAAAGCGGTTATGGTCAGTATCTGATGAACCTTTTAATGTAGTTGCACAAATGAAACATACGCTACTTGCAATCCCCGAGATCATCCTGGTCGAACCCAAGGTGTTTGGTGATGACCGGGGGTTCTTTTACGAGAGCTACAATCACGCGGAATTCCAAGCTGCCGTCGGGCGGCAGGTCGATTTCGTCCAGGATAACCATTCAAAATCTGCTAAGGGCGTGTTACGCGGGCTGCACTACCAGATCCAGCAGGCGCAGGGAAAGCTGGTCCGAGTCATTGCCGGTGTAGTGTTCGACGTCGTCGTCGACCTGCGGCGGTCCTCGCCCACGTTCGGGAAGTGGGTCGGTGAGGAGCTTTCTGCTGAGAATCGGCGGCAATTGTGGGTGCCGGAAGGCTTCGCCCACGGCTTTGTTGTCCTGTCCGAGACGGCCGAGTTTCTTTACAAGGTGACGGATTATTACGCGCCAGCACATGAACGCTGTCTAGCCTGGGACGATCCGGCCGTTGCCATAGACTGGCCCATTGACGGTGCGCCGCTGCTTTCGGCCAAGGACAGGCAAGGACTCTCTCTGGCCGAAGCGGAGTGTTATCCATGAGGCCGACGATGTCGGGCTACAGCAACCCGAACGCCCCTCATAGGGCATCGCCGTTGGTGCTGTTCCAAAGTCTTTGGCGCCATCGTCATCTTATCGGGCAACTGACGAAAAGAGATGTGTTCGGGCGCTATCGCGGCTCGCTGCTGGGGCTCGCCTGGACATTCCTCAATCCTATTTTCCAGGTCATCGTCTATACGTTTGTTTTTTCGTTCGTTTTCAAGGCACGCTGGGGCGGTGGAGACGAAAGCAGGACCCAGTTTGCCCTGGTGCTCTTTACCGGCATCACCGTATTCAACACGGTTGCCGAAGTGGTGAATACCGCACCGGTCCTACTGTGCAGCAATGTAAATTATGTAAAAAAAACCATTTTCCCGCTCGAAATTCTTCCCTGCGTGTCGCTGGCTTCGGCCCTCTTCCATGCCGTTGGAAGCCTTGTCATTCTGCTGCTGGCGCAACTGGTTCTCGGCTACCCCATTTCATCGACCACCGTTTTGCTCCCCCTGGTTCTTCTCCCCTTGCTTATGATGACGCTGGGCGTAGCTTGGTTTCTTGCGGCCCTGGGAGTGTTCTTGCGCGACATAGGCGAGGTCACACGGGTACTGATGTCGGTGTTGCTGTTCGTCTCTGCTGTCTTTTTCCCCATCACCGCTTTGCCCGAGCGTTATCAGGCGCTGCTCCAGTTCAACCCGTTGGCCTTCACGGTCGAATCCGCACGCATGGTGTTGTTTTTTGGCACCATTCCAAATCTAACCCTATGGGCGGGCATGCTGGTGGGCGGTGTGGCGACAGCCTGGGGCGGCTTTGCCTGCTTCCAGAAAATGCGAAAGGCCTTTTCCGATGTCCTCTGAACTCGCCATCCGCGTTCGCGGCCTGTCGAAATGCTACAATATTTACGATAAGCCCCATGATCGCCTGAAGCAGGCGCTGTTGACGACGCCTCGGCAAATGTTGG
>JASLCK010000083.1 GCA_030151865.1 Rhodospirillaceae bacterium
TGCTGCCGGACTTCAGAAACATTGTCCCCAGACGTTTTACGCCAAGCCCATCGGGCAGTTTAAGGTCAATGGTCATGACGCGCTGATGTCGTTTATCGGATGTGGAACGATCCAGGATGCAACAGCCCATAGCGAGACGTTAATTCTGATCGCGATACGGGGGGACAAGGATATCTACACCTTGCAATGGGCGGAGAGAGGGACGGCTTCACCTCAAGCGATTCTGTGGGATGCGGAAAAGTGGATGGCCCGCTCTCAGCTTCTTTTGCCGATCAAGCTGTGTCCTATCCTTCCCGGCGAGGCTGTGCCTTACATCAGTTGCGTAAAATGATGGACTGGACTTCCCCTGAAAGACTGGAGAGCGTCTCTCCAACGATGCTGGGTTGATCTAAAGCAGGGGCATGCGTGGGGTGAGGGGGCTTGGATAAGGTCCGAAGACCTATAGAAGTCCGAGTTTCACAAGTTCTTGATACATGTCGGGGGGCATGTCCGCGATTGTATCCTTGGTGGCAAGATCGGGGGGAGCGTCTTCTGGGTTGAAATATCGCCATCCCTGAAATGGTCTGCGCGGACGCGGGGCCACGGGAATCAGGGGGCGGCCCAGAATGATCGCGCAATGAGCCTTGCCCTCGATTTCGACTGGTTTCAACGCAAGCAAACTCTGGCGCCCAACGATCATACCCGACATCACCCAATAAATAGAACCGCCCGCGAGCAGTTCATCGGCCCGTTTAGGGGTTTGGCGGGTGATGTGGGCCAGTTCGACCTGGCCGGTATAGGGGTTCTTAGTTCCGATCCGCTTGCATTGAAACGCGTCCAGCTCGGAAAAATTAGAAAGGCCTACGATCAGTTTGATCAAATGCAGGCGCGGTTGGGTCATGGCAAGGTCACCAGTGATAGGGCTGAAGAGATCTGCGGACAGGGTTGATTTCCTGCTCAGAACAGGAATGGACCGCCCATGCTGATCGTGGGATGGACATCAGATATCCAGGCAACCATCCGGCTTGAACACTTATTTAGGCGATGGGGGGAACTTGTCTAGAGTGTTTCCGTTCAGACGAAGTCAGAACAGAAAACGCGACAAGCCCGAGCGGCACTTGAGCTTAGCTGGTGCCGGAGGCATTCTAGCTGGCACCGGAGGTGCCGCCGCCAGAGGCATTAACGAGGGCTGTTTCCGTTTGAACGGAAACAGCTTGTCTTCTGACTGGTCGTTTCGGCTGCCGGTGCTGGTCGCGGCTGCAACTGGGGCACCGCAAGTATTTTCCTTGACCCTGTAGCGACTACAGACTTCATCCTGACGTTCAGATGAGCCTGGAGGAAGAGATGGCTGGATGCTGCAGCACTTGCCAAGTTCCCGAAAGCGGGACAGCGTCCCGTTTTCGCAAGGCCCTGTGGGTGGCGTTGGTGATCAATGCAGGAATGTTCCTGATCGAGATCGTGGCGGGGGTCGCTGCGGGATCATCCTCGTTGCAGGCGGATGCCCTGGACTTCCTCGGGGACGCCGCCAATTACGGTGTCAGTCTGTTCGTGTTGGGGATGAGCCTCAACCGTCGGGCCATGGCTTCGGTTCTGAAGGGGGGCACCATGGCGGCGTTCGGTCTTTGGGTTATCGGCAATACCCTTTGGCATCTTATTAACGCCACGGTGCCCGAGCCGAGCGTTATGGGCGGTATCGGTTTCGCGGCCCTGGTGGCCAACCTGATTGTCGCGATCATGTTGTATGCTTTCCGCGACGGCGACAGCAACATGCGGTCGGTTTGGATTTGCTCGCGCAACGACGCGATCGGCAATTTGGCTGTCCTTGGCGCAGCCAGCGGTGTCTTCGTCACGGGCAGTGGCTGGCCGGACGTCATGGTTGCCGGCATTATGGCGGTGCTGGCTCTATCGGGAGCCATCCAGATACTGCGTTACGCTTTCCTTGAATTGCGCACGATCGCTCCCCTGGCTGCCGAATGACTGGCCTGGGTGCCGGTCTGTTGAAGGCCCGGTCTTGTGGTTTTGACCGGCGGCTTTTTGCTGTTACGCTGTCCGTCTTCTGATGTGCCGAGCCGAGCAATGACCCTTCGCGTAATCCTGATCGACGACGAGCCTGGACGGGCAGCCGAGGTGTCGGCGGCACTGCGGAGCGAGGGTTTTGTCGTGGTCGGGCAATTTCCCACTGGTGCGGAACTGCAGCGGCAGGTAGCCGAGTTGCAGGCCGATGTCATCGTCGTGGATATCGAAAGCCCCGACCGTGACGTGCTGGAAAGCATGCGTCAGGTCAGTTTCGGGCATGGCGCTCCGGGCAGGCCGGTAGTGATGTTCGCCCAGGATGGTGCGCCCGAAACCATTCGCGCCGCCATCGAAGCCGGTGTCTCGGCTTATGTGGTCGATGGGTTGAAGCCCGAGCGGGTTAAGCCGGTGGTGGATGTGGCGATCGCCCGGTTCGCCCAATTCCAGGAATTGCGCAGCGAGCTCGACAAGGCCAAGTCCACCCTGGCCGAGCGCAAGCTGGTGGAGCGCGCAAAGGGCATTCTGATGAAGCGCCGCCGCTGCGACGAGGAAGAGGCGTACCGCCTGATGCGCAAGATGGCCATGGACCAGAAGTCCAGGCTGGTGGATATCGCCAATAAGATCATCGAAGCCGCTGAGCTGCTGGGGTGATGTTCATGACACAAACGTCTTTGAAACTCGGCTTCATGCCTTTATGCGACAGCGCCCCGATGGTGGTGGCGAAAGAACGCGGCTTTTTCGCCGAGCAAGGTCTGTCGGTCGACCTGTCACGGGAACCGTCATGGTCGAATATCCGCGACAAGCTGGCCTATGGCTTTCTGCATGGGGTGCAAATGCTGGCCACCATGCCGCTGTCTTGTGGTCTGGGGTTGGGAAATATCAAAGCCGCCATAATGACGCCGTTGGGACTTAGTTGTGGTGGGAATGCCATCACTTTAGGCAACGGTTTGTTGGCCGAAATGCAGGGTGAAAAAACGGTTTTGCATCTCAAGCGGGTTGTCGAGGCGGCGGCGCAGCCGTTGACTCTGGCGATCCCTTATCCCTTTTCAACGCATCACTATGAATTGCGTTTTTGGCTGGCGGCTGCGGGGATTGATCCAGATCGGGATGTCCGGCTGGTGGTGGTGCCGCCGCCGCAGATGGTGGCCCAACTGTCCGCTGGCAATATCGCTGGTTTTTGCGTTGGCGAGCCTTGGAACAGCTTGGCGGAACATCTGGAGCTGGGGCGGATTGTCGCAACCGTTCAAGACTTTCTGCCCGACCGTATCGAAAAGGTGCTGGGGCTGGGGCTTGATTGGGCGGAAAGCAATCCAACCATTGTCCGGTCTTTGGTGTCGGCCTTGCTGGCGGCCTGTCGCTGGGCGGACGATCCCCTGAACCGTGACGAGGTGGCGGACATTCTCAGCGGCTCGACCTATCTCAATGCGCCGGTCGATGTGGTGCGTGCCGGGTTGCGGCGCATTCACTTTTCGGGCGACATCCCCAATCGCCCCGATCCCGCTCAGGCGCTGTGGTATCTCGATCAGATGAACCGTTGGGGGCACCTGCCCAAGGGGCTTGATAGGGTGGACGTGGCGGCCAAGGTCTTTCGACCAGACACCTATCAAGGTCTTGTGGGATGATTATTTTGCCTATTATTTAATCCATGATTATAAAATAGGCAGTAATCTGTTGTGCATCTTCCTGCGCAGTTCCTCTAATCCATTGATATTCCGGTAAAGAAAGTCTTGGCACGCTGAATGCATTTGTCAGCGTGAGTTTCCCCCATGCTCAACGGCGAGCCTTTGGGGGCGTGCATAAGCCCGACCGGCAAAGATGCCGTCAGGGTTTTTCGGAACAAAGGCGTTCCGCGATCTGAAGTCAGGAGTTTGTCTCCTGTCGCTTCGTCATCGCGGGACGCCTTTTTGTTTTCTCGCAGCCCAAGGAGCGCGGAATGGAAAAGAAGAAGCTGGTGGTGGTGGGCAACGGTATGGCCGGCATCCGCACCGTCGAGGAACTGCTGAAACTGGCCCCCGACCTGTACGACATCACCGTGTTCGGCGATGAACCTCGGGTCAATTATAACCGCATCATGCTCTCGCCCATGCTTTCGGGGGAGAAGAGCTTCACCGACATCGTGCTGAACGACGCCGAATGGTACGCCGCCAACGGCATTGCCTTGCGTTCCGGTGTTCGTGTTTCGGGTATCAACCGCCAAGCCGGGCATGTGATCACCGAGACGGCCGAAATGGTGCCTTATGACCGGTTGTTGCTGGCCACCGGCTCGCGCCCGATCATCCTGCCGGTGCCCGGCGCTCAATTGCCGCAAGTGGTGTCGTTCCGCGATGTGGACGACGTGGCCCGCATGATCGATGCCGCCAAACCGGGCGCGCGGGCCATCGTCATCGGCGGCGGCCTGCTGGGGTTGGAGGCCGCCAACGGTCTGAATGCGCGCGGCATGAGCGTGACCGTCGTGCACCTGATGGACACCCTGATGGAGCGCCAGCTTGACGCCGCATCCGGTGCGCTGTTGCAAAAGGCATTGGAGGATCGCGGTATTCGGTTCCGCATGAAGGCCGTTACCGACAGCATTCTGGGGCGGGACAAGGTCGAGGGCATTCGTTTCAAGGATGGCTCGGAAGAACCGGCAGACCTGATCGTCATGGCGGTGGGCATCCGTCCCAATACCGAACTGGCAGCCAACAGCGGCATTAAATGCGACCGTGGCGTGGTTGTTGACGATTATCTGCAAACCAGCGATCCGGCCATCGTTTCGGTGGGCGAATGCGTCCAGCATCGCGGCAATTGCTATGGTCTGGTGGCCCCGTTGTTCGACATGGCCAAGGTCTGCGCCGCCCATCTGGCTGGCTTTGACGTCAAGCCTTACGAGGGCACCGTCACCGCCACCCGTCTGAAAGTGACCGGCATCGAGTTGTTCTCGGCCGGTGACTTCATCGGCAACGAGCAGACCGAGGACATCCTCTACAAGGACATTCAGGCGGGCATTTATAAGAAGTTGGTGGTGCAGGGCAACAGGCTGGTGGGGGCCGTGCTCTATGGCGAAACCGGCGATGGCCCCTGGTACTTCGAGCAAATTCGTGCAGGCGCCGATATTTCGGAACAGCGTCCCCGTCTGATTTTCGGTCAAGCCCATGCCTGTGGCGGCCAGGGTAAAGGCGAGGTGGACGTCAAGTCCATGTCCGACGACATGCAGGTCTGCGGCTGCAACGGCGTCTCGAAGGGGATGATCGTCAAGGCCATCACCGAAAAAGGGCTGACCATTCTGGACGAGGTCAAGGCCCACACCAAGGCCAGTGCTTCCTGCGGTCAGTGCGCGGGCATGGTGCAGAAGATTTTGGCGGCCACCATCGGGGCCGACGCCCTGGTCAGCGCGCCCGCCACCATCTGTAAATGCACCGACCACGGCCATGATCATGTACGCCGGGAAATCGTCGCCCAGGGATTGAAGTCGATCCCCGCCGTGATGACGGCGTTGGGCTGGAAGACGCAAGACGGCTGCGCCAAATGCCGCCCGGCTTTGAATTATTACCTGCTTTGCGCTTGCCCGGGGGAATACCAGGACCATCAGCCGTCCCGCTTCATCAATGAACGGGTGCACGCCAACATCCAAAAAGACGGCACCTATTCCGTGGTTCCGCGCATGTGGGGCGGGCTGACCAACGCCAAGGAATTGCGGGCCATCGCCGACGTGGTGGACAAGTTCGATATCCCCACCGTCAAGGTCACGGGCGGCCAGCGTATCGATTTGCTGGGGGTCAGGAAGGAAGACCTGCCCGCGGTTTGGGGCGATCTCAACGCTGCCGGGATGGTGTCTGGTCATGCCTACGCCAAGGGGCTGCGCACGGTGAAAACCTGCGTCGGTAAGGAATGGTGCCGCTTCGGCACGCAAGACAGCACCGGCCTGGGCGTCAAGCTGGAACAGATGACCTGGGGCAGTTGGACCCCGCACAAGTTCAAGATGGCCGTCTCGGGCTGTCCGCGCAATTGTGCCGAGGCCAGCATCAAGGACTTTGGCGTCGTCTGTATCGAGGCCGGTTTCAACCTGATGGTTGGCGGCAATGGCGGTATCGACCTGCGCGGCACCGATCCCTTGTGCCAGGTGGCGACCGAGGCCGAGGTGCTCGAATATGCCGGGGCCTTCATGCAGATCTACCGCGAGGAAGCCTGGTATCTGGAACGTACCGCCCCCTGGGTCGAGCGGGTCGGCATCGATTATGTCCGTGCCCGTGTCGTCGAGGATGCCGCCGGACGCAAAGACGCTTACGCCCGCTTCCTGACCTCGCAGGAAAGCGCCCAGGTCGATCCCTGGGCCGAGCGCGCCGCCAAGGGTGTCGATACCCATGAATTCAACATCCTGAGCAAGGTGGGCTGAACCATGAGCAAGCAATGGATCGAAGTCGGTCGGGTCGAGGATATCCCGGTTCTGGGCGCGCGCCTGATCAACACGCAAAAGGGACAGATCGCCGTATTCAAGGCGCAGGACGGTTCTGTATTCGCCTTGCATAACCGCTGTCCGCACCGCCAGGGACCGCTGTCGGAAGGCATCGTGCATGGCCATAAGGTGACCTGCCCGCTGCATAACTGGGTGATCGACCTGGAAAGCGGCGAGGCCCAGGCCCCGGATAACGGCTGCACCCCCACGGTGCCGCTGAAGCTGGTGGACGGCGTCATTCATCTGGAACTCTCAGCTCCGTTGAAGGTGGCTCATGGCTGAACCCGTCCGCACCACCTGTCCCTATTGCGGCGTCGGCTGCGGTGTCTTGGCAACGCCGTTGCCGGGCGGCGGCCTGAATGTGACGGGCGATCCTGACCATCCGGCCAACCGGGGCAGACTGTGCGTCAAGGGGGCAGCCTTGGGTGAAACCGTGGGGTTGGAAGGCCGCCTGCTGCATCCCCTGCGCAACGGTGCTGCGGTTGGTTGGGGCGATGCCTTGGATCATGTGGCCTTGGAATTCCAAAAGGCGATCCGCGAGCATGGTCCCGACTCGGTGGCCTTCTATGTCTCGGGCCAATTGCTGACCGAGGATTACTATGTCGCCAACAAGCTGATGAAAGGCTTCATCGGTTCGGCCAACATCGACACCAACAGTCGGCTGTGCATGTCGTCCTCGGTGGCCGGGCATGTGCGGGCCTTCGGCTCCGACACCGTGCCCTGTTCCTATGAGGACCTGGATCAGGCCGATTTGATCGTGCTGGTGGGGTCGAACACCGCCTGGTGTCACCCGATCCTGTTCCAGCGGATTCAGGCGGCCAGGGCGGCGCGGCGCGACATGAAACTGGTGGTGATCGATCCCCGCCGCACCGCCACCGCCGAAACCGCCGATCTGTTCCTGCCCTTGCGTCCCGGTAGCGACGTGGCCTTGTTCAATGGCCTGCTGGCGCATCTGTCGGCCGAAGGCCAGACCGACAGCGCCTTTGTCGCGGCCCACACCGATGGTCTCGCCGCAGCCCTGACGGCGGCTTGTGCCGATAAGAACCCGGCCCATGCTTGTGGTCTTGATCCTGCCGATCTTGCCACTTTCTATGGCTGGTTCACCGCAACCGAAAAGGTGGTCACGGTCTATTCCCAAGGCGTGAACCAGTCGTCCGCCGGGACCGACAAGGTCAACGCCATCATCAACTGCCATCTGTTCACCGGACGGATCGGCAGGCCGGGCATGGGGCCGTTTTCCTTCACCGGCCAGCCGAACGCCATGGGTGGGCGCGAGGTCGGCGGGTTGGCAAACATGCTGGCCGCCCATATGGGCTTCGATCCCGTCTCGGTGGATCGTGTCTCGCGGTTCTGGGGGGCGCCCGCCATCGCCCGCAAACCGGGATTGAAAGCGGTAGACCTGTTTCAGGCGGTCGAGGATGGCCGCATCAAGGCGCTGTGGATCATGGCGACCAATCCGGCGGTCAGCCTGTCCGACACCAGCCAAGTGCGCCGAGCTTTGGAGAAATGCCCCTTCGTGGTGGTCTCCGACGCCATGGTTGCCACCGACACCACGCATTATGCCGATGTGTTGCTGCCAGCCCTGACCTGGGCCGAGAAAGACGGGACCGTCACCAATTCTGAACGCCGCATTTCGCGTCAGCCTGCGGTACTGCCGCCCCCCGGCAAGGCCAAGGCCGATTGGTGGATTATCTCGGAAGTCGCCCGACGGATGGGCTTCGCCGACGCTTTCGCCTATGCGACACCGGCGGAAATCTTCCGCGAGCATTGCCAATTGTCGGCGTTCGAGAATTTTGGTCGCCGTGATTTCGATCTGTCTGGTCTGGTGGGGTGTGATTACGACGATTTTGCCCCGATCCAATGGCCGGTGCGTCAGCCGGGGCAGGGGGCCGCGCGTATGCTGGGCGATGGTCGCTTCTTTCACGAAGATGGCCGCGCCCGTTTCATCGCCGTCACCAGCTGCCCACCCAAGGGTGTGGTATCGGAAGATTGGCCCCTGATGCTGAACACCGGGCGCACCCGCGACCAGTGGCACACCATGACCCGAACCGGAAAATCACCGCGTCTGGCCCGCCACCGCGCCGAGCCATGGCTTGCGGTACACCCTGCCGACGCCGTGCGCTTCAACCTGAAGGAGGGGGCTTTTGCCCGTCTGTCCAGCCTTTACGGCACTGTCGTCTTAAAGGTTTCCGTCGATGACGGTCAACGGGAAGGCGAGGTCTTCGCCCCCATGCATTGGAACGACCAGTTCGCCTCCTCGGCCAACATCGGACGGTTGATCGCCCCTGTGACCGATCCGGTTTCCGGCCAGCCTGAACTGAAGGCGACCCCTGTGCGTGTTGAGCCGCTGACGGCGGCCTGGCGCGGCTTGCTGCTCAGCCGAACTCTGGTGGGCGGTTGGACCGAAGAAGTGAACTGGTCCCTGTCCACCGGTTCGGATCATCTGGTCATGCGGTTGATGGGCATGGCCCCAGTGGCGGATTGGCCGACATGGCTGGCCGACCATCTGGGGGAAGACGGCCATTGGCTGACTTACCAGGATAAGGGGTTGGGCCTGTTTCGCGCTGCCCTGCTGCGTGACGGACGGCTGGAGTCGGTGTTCTTCGCTGCCCCCGACGAAGAAACCTCGGCGTTGGACTGGCTGTCGGAACTGTTCGTCCACGACCGTCTGGCCGAGCAAGACCGCGCCGATCTTCTGGTCGGTAGCGGGGCCCGCCGAACCGATGCAGGCCCCACGGTCTGTGCCTGCCATCAGGTTGGCCGCAACACCATCATCGAGGCCATCGCCTCGCAGAAACTGACCAGCGTGGAGGCCATTGGGAGGGCCCTGCGCGCGGGAACCAATTGCGGATCCTGCCTTCCTGAACTGCGCCGTCTTTTAAACGAGGAAAAATCCCGCACGACGGCGGCCTGAACATTCTCATATTCTAGCGATGAGGAGCAGCAGAGATGAACCTTAAGGAACTCAAGCAATCAGGGCATTGGCCGACGCTGTTGGCGTCGTTCCTCTATTTCGACTTCAGCTTCATGACCTGGGTCACCCTGGGTCCGCTGATGGTCTATATCGCCAAGGAACTGAACATCCCGGTCGGCGACAAGTTCACCCTGGTGGCTATTCCGATCCTGGCCGGGGCCATCCTGCGCGTGCCCATGGGCATCTTCTGCGACCATATCGGGCCGAAGATTACCGGTTGCGTCGCTCAGTTGATCGTGATTGCGGGTGTCGCCTATACCAGTCTGGTGGGCCTGCACAGCGTGACCCAGGTTGAGTTGCTGGGCGTGGTGCTGGGTCTGGCTGGCGCTTCTTTTTCGGTGGCGCTGCCCCAGGCTTCGAAATGGTATCCGCCCCATCTGCAAGGCATTGTCATGGGCATTGCCGGGGCGGGCAATGTCGGCACCGCGCTCGATGCCCTGATCATTCCTTCGGTGGCCGAACATTATGGATGGCAGGGGGCCATCGGCTGCCTGCTGATCCCCCTTATTCCCACTTTCCTGTTCTATGCCCTGGTATCGAAGGAAGCGCCCGTGCCGCGCAATCCGGTGACCTGGGCCAAGTACAAGGCGGTGCTGACCGATGTCGATAGCCTGTGGTTCATGTTCTTCTACTTCATCACCTTCGGCGGCTTTGTCGGCTTGGCGAACTCGCTGTCGCTGTACTTCAACATCCAGTACCACGTCTCGGGCGTTGCCGCCGGTCTGATGGTGGCGATCGTGGTGTCGTTCGGTTCGTTCTTCCGTCCGGTGGGCGGTGCCGTGGCCGACCGCATCGGCGGTATCAAGACCTTGATGGTGCTGTTCGCCGTGGTAGCGGTGGCTTACGCCGTGGCTGCGTTCCTTCCTGCCGGTCCGGCCCCGGAAGTGGCGAGCGGCGGTGCCGTAGCCGGTTGGACCTTCGCCAACCTGCCGGGCGAGGCGATTCGCGCCCTGGTGCTGTTCTCTGTCGGCGTGCTGTGCCTGGGCATGGGGAATGGGGCGGTGTTCCAGTTGATCCCTCAACGCTTCAAGGGTGAGATCGGCACCATGACCGGTCTGGTCGGCTGTTTCGGCGGCATCGGCGGCTTCTTCCTGGCGAAGGCCCTGGGCAGCTCAAAGGAAATGACCGGCGATTTCACCACCGGCTTCCTGTTCTTCAGTGCTTTGGTGTTGGTGGGACTGGTGTCTCTGGCCGGTGTCAAAAAGCGTTGGCGCACCACTTGGGGCGCCGTTTCCGGGGCCCGCATCTGATGGCCGGGGGCGGTTCCGGCCTGAAGATCGGCATCGGCATCGCCTCTGAAACGGGGATGCGTCGGCGAAACGAGGATTTCGTCGGCGCGGCCCGTCCGTCCCCCTTGAGTGCTGACCGTTTCGGCTATGCCTTGGCTTTGGCCGACGGCATGGGCGGAGCCAATGGTGGGCGCGAAGCGGCGGAAACCATCGTGCGCGCCTTTCTGGATGGGTATTATGACAAGCCGGAAAGCTGGGGTGTACGTCGGGCCGCTTCTTCGGTTCTGGAGTCGCTGAACGGCTGGGTGCACGCCATGGGCCGCCAGGGTGCGTTGGCGGGTATGGGCAGTACCTTTACCGGCATCGTCCTGCGGGGCCGCACGGCGCATCTTCTGCATGTGGGCGACAGCCGCCTTTATCGTTTGAGCCAGGGGCGTCTGGCCCGTCTGACCCAGGATCATTGTCTGGATCAGCCCGGCCTGACCCATGTCCTGTACCGCGCCATTGGTTTGGAAGAGGGCTTGCGGGTCGATTACGCCAGCCAACCTCTGGAATTGCATGACCGCTTTCTGATCTGTTGCGACGGCGTGCATGGGGCTTTGTCCGACCGGACCATCGCCGACATTCTGAGCCGCCAGCTGGGGCCTGAGGAAACCGCCCGTGCTTTGGTGACATCGGCCATCGAGGCGGGCAGCCAGGATAATTGTACGGCGCTGGTGGCCGATATTCTTGATCTGCCACCGGCTGACAGGGCGGGATTGTCGGCGGCGCTGGGGGCTTTGCCGATTTTGCCCTTGCCGAAAAGCGGCGATCTTGTGGACGGCTTTCGATTGGGCAAGCAGTTGAGCGACGGGCGTTATACCCGTCTGTTCCTTGCCGAAGACCTGCAGCAAGGTGGATCGGTGGTGCTGAAATTTCCCCGCCCCCGCTCCGCCGAGGAAGCCACCTTTAAATCCGCCTTCCTGCGCGAATCTTGGGTGTCGGCGCAAATCCGCAGCCCGCATGTCGGGCATGTGTTGGATCTGCCGCCCGAGCGGCAATCGCGGCTTTACGCCGCCATGCCGTTCTATGACGGCGAGACCCTGGAACAACGCCTGTCACATGCGCCGAAGCTGGGGCTGGAAGAGGGCCGGGCCATCGGCATCAAGCTTTGCCGGGCCCTGAGCGCTTTACATCGGGCGGGCGTGATCCACCGCGACATCAAGCCGGAGAACATCATCCTGGGGGCGGCGGGCGAGGTGCGGCTGATCGATCTGGGGGTGGTGCGGCTGCCGGGGTTGGAGGAGTTCGGTGGAGCAGACATTCCCGGCACCCCCAGCTTTATGGCGCCCGAGCTTTTTGATGGTCAGTTGGGGGATGCGGCTTCCGACATTTATGCCTTGGGGGCCAGTCTGTTTCGCGCCTTTACCGGGCATTATCCCCATGGCGAGATCGAGCCCTTTACCAAACCCCGCTTTGGCAAGGCGCGTAGTTTGGCAAAGGACAGGCCCGATCTGCCCGGCTGGCTGGATTATTGTCTGGCCAAGGCCATGGACCACGATCCCGCTAACCGCTTTGCCGATGCCACCGAAATGCAGCAAAGCCTGGAGAACGGTCCGGTGGCGCAAAGCGGAAATGAGGGGAGACGCACGCCGCTTTATCAGCGAAATCCACTCTTATTTTGGAAGGTGGTGGCGGTTCTTCAGCTTCTTCTCATTCTTGTACTGCTTTCCAGACGATAAGGGAAAACACGCCGAAGCCGAGAAGGTTTCCGCTGATTCCAAGGATTGGTTGTCTCCTTACCCAAGACCTTTCCCATCCAGGCTTTGCAGCGCCCCGTACAAGGACGGGCGGCGGTCGCGGAACAGCCCCCAACTGGCGCGGCGGGCGCGGATTTCCGTCAGATCGACGGTGGCGGTCAGCACTTGCGGGCCGCTGTCGTCGGCCTGAGCCAGGACCGCGCCGGTTTCATCGGCGATGAATGAACCGCCGTAGAAACTGAGCTGGCAATTGTCCCACTGTTCGACGCCGATCCGGTTCGATGCCGCCAGAACCGTCATATTGGCGGCGGCGTGGCCTTGCATGGTGCGCCGCCAATGGTCTTGAGAATGGATCGCCGGGTTGTGGGGCTCCGACCCGATGGCGGTGGGATAAAGCAGGATGTCGGCCCCCATCAGGGCCATGGCCCGCGCCGCTTCCGGAAACCATTGATCCCAGCAGATGCCTACGCCGATGCGCCCGACGGCGGTATCCCACACCTTGAAGCCGGTATCGCCGGGGCTGAAATAGAACTTTTCCTGATAGCCCGGTCCATCGGGAATGTGGCTTTTGCGGTAAAGCCCCATGATCCGGCCATCGGCGTCGATCATCGCCAACGAATTGAAATAAGCCTGATTGGCCTTTTCAAAGAAGCTGATCGGCAGTACCACCCCCAGTTCGCGGGCCAGCGCCTGAAAGCGCGCCAACATGGGATGACCGGCAAAAGGCTGGGCCAGCGTGAAATATTTGGCCTTCTGCTCGGGGCAGAAATAGGGCGCTTCGAACAGTTCCTGCAACAGCACCAACTGCGCGCCTTGGGCGGCGGCTTGGCGGACCAGATTTTCGGCCTGATCGATGTTGGCGGCTTGATCCCAGGTGCAGGCCATCTGGGTTACCGCCAGGGTCAGTTTGCTCATGGGGTTTCCTTCATCTTGGCTTCAAAGCCTTGCAGAACGTTGACGGTGTTGACGCCCAGGTCATCGACGGCATAGCCGCCTTCCATGACAAACAGGGTGGGCAGATCCAGTTCGGCGATCAGCCCGCCGCAATCCAGATAATCAGGGGCGGTCAGCTTGAAGAAGCTGATGGGGTCCTTTTCATAGGTGTCGAGCCCCAGGGAAATGATCAGTAGGTTCGGGGCATAAGCCCGGATGCGCCCCAGGGCGTCATGCAGCGCCTGACGCCAGACCCCATAGGGGGTTCCCGTCGGCAGTGGGTAATTGACGTTGAACCCCTGACCCGCCCCAATCCCAACTTCGTCAGCCCATCCCAGAAAATAGGGGAAGGCCTGATCAGGGGTGCCATGGATCGACAGGAACAAAACGTCGGAGCGATCGTAGAAAATTTCCTGGGTGCCGTTGCCGTGGTGAAAATCCACATCCAAAATGGCAACCCGTTGATGCCCCCGATCCAGGGCGGCCTGGGCGGCGATGGCGGCGTTGTTCAAGAAGCAATAGCCGCCATACTGATCCTTGGGGGCGTGGTGGCCCGGCGGTCGGCATAGGGCAAAGGCGGTGCGGTCCCCGGCCAGAACGGCGTCCAAGGCGGTCAGGGCGACCTGGGCGCTCCAATAGGCGGCTTCCCATGATCCTTCGACAATGCCGGTTTCGCCGCACAGGGCGTAATAGCCGACCTTGGCCTCCACATGGGAGCTTGGGTTGTGCGAGGCCATGTTGCGGCCCGGCCAGGAATTGGGCATCACCTGCCCGCCGAACCCGGCTTTAATCCAGTCGTTCCAGACCGTTTGCAGGAACTCGACATAGGCCCGGTCATGAATACGCAAAATCGGTGACAGGCCATGATCGGCAGGGGATTTGATTTCGCCCAAGTCGACATCTTGAAGACGCGACAGCACATATTCCGCCCGCTTTGGGGATTCGAACGGCTCGACGAAGGTCCCGGCAAAGGGTTCGGCATGGGCGCGATGAAGCGAATGACGATCCGAATAGATTGTCAGCATGGCGATAATCCGAACTGATAAGGAAAAGGTGGCCGGGGATTGCCGCTCCCCGGCGGGCGGAGTGGCCTACTGGAACAGCTTGGTCCAGACGCGGTCGCGCAGCTTGACCGCCTGATCCGAGCAGACCGGCTGGAACACGGTCTTGACGTCGGCGGGCGGATTGATTTCCGGCGCATCCTTAAGGTCGGCCGACAAGAAGGCCTGGCTGCCCTTGACCGCGTTGGAATAGCGGGCAAAGTTGGATTGCAGGGCCATGTTTTCCGGCTTCAGCATGAAGTCGATAAACTTCAGGGCGTTGGTGTAGTGCTTGGCCGCCTTGGGCACCGTCAGATTGTCCATGAAGGTCAGAACGCCTTCCTTGGGGTAGACATATTTGATGCTGGATCGCACGTCGCGGGCGCGCTTGGCAACGCCGTTCCAGGCCATATGCATGGCGACTTCGCCTGCCGCCAGGCGTTCGTGAATGCCTTCCGAGCTATAAATCTTGACCGCCGATTTCTGCGCGGACAACAGCTCTTCTACCTTCTTCATGTCCTTGGGGTTTTCGTCGCACTGGGGCAGGCCCAGATAGATTTCGGCGACGGCCACCACTTCTTCGGGCGTCTTGAACATGCCGACATTGCCCTTCAATTCCGGCGGCGGATTGAACAGCAGGGCGTCGCTGTCGGCGGGACCTTTATAGACGGCGGTATCAACCGCGAACGAGGTGGTGCCCCACATCCAGGGAACCGTGTATTGGTTGCCGGGATCCCAACTGGGGCTGCGCCACTTTTCATCCAGATTGGCGAAATTGGACAGTTTGGGGGCGTTGATCGGCTGCAACAATCCATCCTTGATCATGATCGGGACGAAGTTGTGCGACGGCACCACGATGTCGTAATTGGCATTCCCGGCCTTCATCTTGGCCAGCAGGGTTTCGTTGGAGTCGTAAACATCCAGCGTGACCTTGATGCCGGTTTCCTTTTCAAACTTGGCGATCACCTCGGGCGAGGTGTAATCGGACCAGTTATAGATGAACAGCTGTTCCTCGGCCCAGGCGGGGGCGCCCAGCCCCAGACAAGACAATGCGCCAAGGGCGATCGCGGCGGACAGTTTCTTCATGGAATGCTCTCCTTCGTGACGGTAAGCGAGGGTGGCGTTAACGATCAGCTTGGACGATCCGATGATGTTTATTGCCGCCGGGTCAGCAGGTGGGACAGCGTCACCACCGCAATCGACAAGGCCAGCAGAACCGTGGAAATCGCGTTGATCTCGGGCGAGACCCCCAGGCGCAACATGCCGTAGATGTAAAGCGGCAAGGTGGTCGAGCCGGGTTCGGCCACCATCATGGTGATGATGAAGTCGTCGATGGAGGTAATCAGGGCCAGCAGCGCCCCCGAAACAATGCCCGGAGCCAGCAGCGGCAGGGTAACGGTGCGCAAGGTCGCCCAGGGCGTGGCGTAAAGATCGCGGGCGGCCAGTTCCAGGCTTTCATCCATCCGCTCCAACCGGGCGCGGACTGGCAGATAGGCGAACGGGATGCAAAACACCACGTGGGCCAGGATGATGTTGCCCAAACCCAGGGTCAGGCCGATGGAGGAAAACAGCAGCAAGGTGGCTACGGCAGTTACGATTTCCGGCACCACCAGGGGCATCA
>JASLCK010000109.1 GCA_030151865.1 Rhodospirillaceae bacterium
AATCGCCATCCCAGCGATGTTGGCTGATTTCGTTGCTGCCCACCTGTTTGCCGGTGGCGCGGGCCAGATAATCGGCGACCTCGGTCAAGGTGCGGGCGTCGTTTGACGACCAGTGGAAATTGACCACATCAAGCGGAAACATTTTATAGAGGTTGATCAGCGCCTTGCCGGGGGCCAGACGTTTGCGGATGTCGTCGGGCAGGCCGTTGGCGGCGCGCACGGTGCACAGGGTGTCGGCATCGTCGGGCAAGGCGCGTCGGGCGAAATCGCAAGCCTGATCGGGCTGGTTGCGGTCAAAGAAGCCGTGCCACGTCAGCAACAGGGCCGACGCCATGCTAAGACCGCCGTTGGTGCAGGCCAGCTTGCGCTTGTGGGCCAGCGCGCAGCCCATATCAAGCTGCGAGGCATAACCGCTGAAAGCCGGATTGGGGTCTTGGTAAAAGGCGGAGTTGTCTTCCTCGTGCTCGATCACCAGCAGGTCGGGTTTCCATTGATCCAGGATCGATTCCAACGCCGCACTATAGGTCTGCATGGCGGCGGGCGGCTTGGACGGATGGCGGGCATCGCCGCTGGCCCGCACGGTCAGCGCGATGTTCAGCCGCGCCCGGGCATAGACGGCGCAGGTGGGGCAGGTGCCGGCCCAATGATCGACAAAGACGGCGGGCGGACGATACCAGGCCACCCCCAGCCCCTTGGCGCGCGCCAGCAGAAGGTCCATATCCTCGGCCCCCGACGGCCACAGCATCACCCCAAAGGGGTTGTTAGCCCAGGCAGGCGTGATACCCGCCGTTGCCCCTGCCGCCATCAGCGCCAAAGCGACCCAAACAGAGCGTAAAAACCGCACGACCCAACACTCCCCAAACGTCTTGGGTATCATGCCGGGCGATCAAGGCGGCGGCAAGAATGGTTAAATCTTTAATCCGGCTTGCAACGCGCCGCCTTATCCGCGACAAAACAACGCTGCGCAAGCGGCAGCCTTAAGGGGGCAACCTTGAAACGCCGGGAGAGAGCATGGTTGAGACGGTGATTTTGCCGGGAGCGGATGCGGTGCAGGAAAGTGCCCTGGATCCCACCATCGACCTTCATGCCGAGATCGAACGCCTGCGCCATGAACGCAAGGCGGTGATTCTGGCCCATTATTATCAAGATGGCGAAATCCAGGATCTGGCCGATTTCGTCGGCGATTCGCTCGATCTGTCGCGCAAGGCGGCCGCCACCGACGCCGAGGTCATTGTCTTTTGCGGCGTGCGTTTCATGGGGGAGGTCGCCAAGATCGTCAGCCCCGAAAAGACCGTGCTGATCCCCGACGCGGAAGCCGGTTGCTCGCTGGAGGAATCCTGTCAGGCCGAGACCTTCCGCGCTTTCCGTGAAAAACACCCCGACCATCTGGCGCTGACCTATATCAATTGCTCGGCGGAAGTGAAGGCGCTGTCGGATATCATCGTCACCTCGTCCAATGCCGAGGCGATTTTGGCGCAATTGCCGCCCGACCAGCCGATCATTTTCGCCCCCGACCGTCATTTGGGCGGCTATCTGGCCCGCAAGACCGGGCGCAAGATGGAATTGTGGCCGGGCAGCTGCATCATCCATGAACAGTTTTCCGAGCGCGAACTGGTCAAGCTGAAGGTGCGCCATCCCAACGCTTTGGTGGCAGCCCATCCCGAATGTCCGGAAGGGATTTTGCACCACGCCGACCATATCGGTTCGACCCGCGCCATCCTGGATTTCGTGCTGTCCAGCCCGGTGGAAGAATTCATCATCGCCACCGAACGCCACATCATCCACCAGATGGAAAAGGCGGCGCCGCATAAGCGGTTCATTCCGGCGTCGGGGGCGGACGGCAGTTGTGATTGCGCCAATTGCCCGTTCATGGCCAAAAACACCTTGGAAAAAATCTATCTGGCGCTGTTGAACAATGCGCCCCGCATCGAATTGCCGGAAGAGCTGCGTCAAGCCGCCCTGAAGCCGCTGCAAAAGATGTTGGATATGTCGGGGAATGTGAATGTCCGTCCTGTCTCTGCCTGATATGCCCCCTGATCTGGAAGCCGCCGTCACCCGTCTGATTGCCGATGCCCTGGCCGAGGATGTCGGTCCCGGCGATGTCACCAGCCAGTCGGTGATCCCTGCCGATCTACGTTTCTCCGGCGTCATGGCGGCGCGCGAGGATATGGTGGTGGCGGGCATGCCGTTCGCCAAGCTGGTGTTCGACGTGGTGGTGCCCGATGCGGTCTTTACGCCCCTGGTCAAGGACGGCGACAAGATCGGTCCGGGTGCGATCCTGGCCCGGATGGAAGGTCCGGCCCGCGGTCTGCTGACCGCCGAGCGCACCGCGCTCAATCTGCTTCAGCATCTGTCGGGCATCGCCACCCTGACTCGCACCTATGTGGATGCCATCCAGGGCACCGGGGCAACCTTGCTGGATACCCGTAAGACCATCCCCGGTCTGCGGCAGGTCGCCAAATACGCCACCCGTATGGGCGGTGCCAAGAACCATCGCATGGGGCTTTATGACGGCGTGCTGATCAAGGACAACCATATCGCCGTCTGCGGATCGGTGGGGGAAGCCGTGCGCCGTGCCCAGCTTGCCAAGACCGGCAATGTGGAAGTGGAAACCGATACCCTGGAGCAGGTCGCCGAGGCGGTCGCAGCCGGGGCCGACATCATCTTGCTGGACAATATGACCCCGGCGACCCTGCGTCAGGCGGTCGCTATTGTTGCCGGCCGCGCCAAGACCGAGGCGTCGGGCGGTGTCACCCTGGAAAGCATTCGCGCCATCGCGGAAACCGGGGTGGATTATATATCGGTGGGGCGTCTGACCCAGTCAGCCCGCGCCGTGGATATCGGTTTGGATTGGGCAGCGCAATAACATGAGCAACGCCGCTTCTTATGATGTTCTGGTCATCGGCAGCGGCGCTGCCGGTTTGACCCTGGCCCTGCTGTTGGCCCCCCAGGCCCGCGTGGCGGTTCTGTCCAAGGCCGATCTGGCGGAAGGCAGCACGGTTTACGCCCAGGGCGGCATCGCCGCCGTTCTGGACGCCACCGATTCCGTCGAATATCACATCGCCGACACCCTGGTGGCCGGGGCAGGGCTGTGCGATGCCTCGGCGGTGCGTTTCGTAGTGGAAAACGCCCAGGATGCCATTTCCCGTCTGATCGGTTACGGCGTTAAATTCGACCGGACCGAGGCCGAAAACGGCCAGTCGGCCTATCACCTGACCCGCGAAGGCGGCCATTCGCACCGCCGCGTCATCCATGCCGCCGACGCCACCGGGCGTGAAGTGGAAAAGACCCTGGAACAGCGGGTCCGCGAAACCCCCAATATCGCGGTGTTCGAACATCATCTGGCCATCGACGTGGTGCGCGAAAAGCAGGCCGACGGCTCGCTGGGGCGGGCTATCGGGGTTTATGCCCTGAACCGACAGACCGGTCGGGTCGAGGTGTTCGGCGGCAAGACCGTGGCCTTGGCATCGGGTGGGGCCAGCAAGGTTTATCTTTACTCGTCGAACCCCGACAGTTGCACCGGCGACGGCATCGCCATGGCCTGGCGCGCAGGTTGCCGCGTCGCCAACATGGAATTCATGCAGTTCCATCCCACCTGCCTTTATCACCCCCATGCCAAATCCTTCCTGATTTCGGAAGCGGTGCGGGGCGAGGGCGGACGGCTGTTGTTGCCCAACGGCGAACGGTTCATGCCGCGCTTTGACGAGCGCGCCGAACTGGCCCCGCGCGATATCGTGGCCCGCGCCATCGATCATGAAATGAAGCGCCTCGGCATTGATTGCGTCTATCTGGACATCAGCCATCAACCCGCCGAGTTTATTCAGGCGCATTTTCCCACCATCCATGCCAAGTGCCTGGAACTGGGCATCGACATGACCAAGGAGCCGATCCCGGTCGTTCCCGCCGCCCATTACACCTGCGGCGGCGTGATGACCGACAAGCGCGGCCGTACCGATGTGCCGGGGCTGTATGCGGTGGGCGAGGCGGCTTTTACCGGCCTGCATGGCGCCAACCGCATGGCGTCCAATTCGCTGCTGGAATGTCTGGTCTATGGGGCTTCGGCGGCCAAGGATATTCTGGAGCGGCTGCCCAACCTGTCGCCGCCTTCGGCCTTACCCGCCTGGGATGAAAGCTGGGTCGGCAATTCCGACGAGGAAGTGGTGGTGGCCCATAACTGGGACGAACTGCGCCGCTTCATGTGGGATTATGTGGGGATTGTCCGCACCTCTAAGCGGTTGGAGCGGGCCAAGCACCGCGTCGATCTGCTGTTGTCGGAAATCGAGGACTATTACGGCTCGTTCCGCGTCAATAATGACCTTTTGGAACTGCGCAATCTGGCCCTGGTGGCCGATCTGATCATCCGGTCTGCCCGCACCCGTAAGGAAAGCCGGGGGCTGCATTACACCTTGGATTATCCGCATATCGACCCGGTGGCCGCGCCCCAGAACACCATCCTGGTGCCGAAGAAATTCAAGCTGGCGCCGCAGGATTAAGCGACACATCCCAATGAAAACAGCCCCTTGGACGAAAATTCCAAGGGGCTGTTTCTTTATGGAAGGACGGATGGTCAAGCGACGCGGTAGCCGATGCGCAGCGCCCCCCAATGGCGGCCTTCAATCATGATCGGCACGGATACATCCTTCATCAGCACAAAGGCATCGCCCACCGCCCGGCGATAAGTCTGGATCAAAAAGTTTTCCCGGCTTTTGGCGGCGCGCTGCATGGTGCGGTCGGGGAACAGGCGACGGTTGCGGCAATTGGCGTCGTTCCATACCGGGTCACGGCCCTGTGGCTGGCTGGCTTTCAGATTGTGGGTGGCGACAAAACCGTGATCGTCGATGGTCACGCAATAAATCAGCCTGGGCTCGTCGGTCAGCGCCTTTTCCTGCACTTGCGGCAATACCGAATCGCAGAACGACACAAAACGCGTCATATGCTGCTGCGGGTTGCTGTTGGCGATGGGCTGGTAATTGCGATCGAACAGATCGGCCTGGGAAATCCGCCCACTGCGCAGCCCGTCGGTAAACAACTGAGTGATTTTGGCCGCAGCCTGGACCGTCAGTTCGACAAACGGCGAGTCCGACGTTTTGACGCCGGAATTGATGATGTAATTCATCAATTCCTCGCCATGTTCCAGAATCTTGAACAGGCGCTGATCGGCGGTTTTCAGGTTGCGGCCGGTCAGTTCGATGCCATCGGTGAAGCTGTCCAGATTTTGCATCACATCCTGGCAATGGCCCAGGCTTTGGTTGGCGGCGGCGCTGATATGGGCGACCTTGCCATTGACCGAGCCAATGGCCGAATTGAAGTCATTGAGCGCCTCGTTGATGACGCCGACGCCGTGATTTACCTCGTCGGCGACTTCGATGGTCTTGCTGCTGCTGTCGATCAATTGGCCGATATGCGATGACAGGGCGGCTACCGTGGTATCGATGCCCGATGTGGCGGTATCAGTCTGGCGCGCCAGGGTCTTCACTTCGGTTGCGACCACGGCGAAACCCTTGCCCGCTTC
>JASLCK010000122.1 GCA_030151865.1 Rhodospirillaceae bacterium
CCCTCCCCCTCGCGGGGAGGGATCGAGGGTGGGGGGGGACCCGCGCCAGCGGGAGGGGTAAGGGGCAAGCCCCTCACCCAGTCCTGGCGTTATTCCCCGCGTTCGCGCAGATAGTAAATAAAATCCAGCGGCGGCGCTTCCAGGCCGAACTGGCTGACCAGGGTATGGGCCTGGGCGCGGTGGTGGGTCTGGTGGTTGAAGATATGCGCCATCACCAGCGAGAACTTCTGGGTGAAGCTTTCACCCTTCATGTTGGTATAGGTAAAGGACTGGGCGAAGCGGCCTTCGGGGAGCGACGCCACCAGGGTCACCAACTGGGCATCCAAATCCTGCCGCGCCTGACGCAAGCCCGGCAGCGTGCGATGCAGGATATGATCCAGGCTATAGGCCGGGGTTTCCTGCCCCATCAGACGCGCCTGCCAAATGCTGTCGGCGACCAAAAGGTGATTGAGCGTGCCCATCAGCGAGCCGAAAAAGGCCTGATGGTCTTCCCACAGCCGGTCTTCCGGCAATTCTTCGATCACGTTCAAAAGGCGGCGGTTGGCCCACTGATTGTATTCGCTGAAAATCTTGCACTGGCTTTTCACGGACTAAACTCCTTCTCAAATCTCGCACGGCCCTTTCAGGCCGCTTGTGCCGGGCTGCGCGTTTCGCGCCACCGTCGGCCTTATCGCTTTTGCCCCCGTACCGGGGGCCCATAGCCCCCACCGCCAGGGGTTTCGATCACCAGGACGTCGCCCGGCTCCATCTCGATGCGGGCGGTACCGGGCAAATCCTCGGTCCGGCCATCGGCCCGCAGCACCCGGTTGACGCCGGGCAGTCCCGGACTGCCGCCCGCCATGCCAAAGGGCGCGATGGCGCGCCGATTGGACAGGATGGCCGCCGTCATGGGTTCCAGGAAGGCCAGACACCGCACCACGCCGTCGCCGCCCGACCACTGGCCGGCCCCGCCCGATCCGTGGCGGATGGAAAACCCGCTGACCATCACCGGGAAGCGCCATTCCAGCACTTCGGGATCGGTCAGCCTTGAATTGGTCATATGGGTTTGCACCGCCGAAGCGCCAGGGTATCCCGGCCCGGCACCAGCACCGCCGCAGATGGTTTCATAATATTGACGCGACTGGTCGCCGAACGTCAGGTTGTTCATGGTGCCCTGGGACGCCGCCATGACGCCCAGCGCCCCATAGAGCGCATCGACCACCGCCTGCGAGGTTTCCACATTACCCGCCACCACCGCCGCCGGATAAACCGGGCGCAGCATAGAGCCTTCCGGGATGATCAGGGTCAAAGGCCGCATGCAGCCTTCGTTCAGGGGGATCGGCTGATCCACCAGGGTGCGAAAGACATACAGCACCGCCGCCTTGGTCACCGCCAGCGGGGCGTTGACATTGCCCGGCCGCAGGGCCGACGTGCCGGTAAAATCGATCACGGCGCTGCGGTTGGCCTTATCGACCGTAACGGCCACAGCGATACGGCTTTCGTCATCCATCTCGACCTGGAAGCAGCCGCCCTGCAAATCGGCGATGACCCGGCGCACGCATTCCTCGGCATTGCTTTGCACATGGGCCATATAGGCCAAGACCGTTTCGGAACCGTAACAGGATACCAGTTTATGCAGTTCCTGAGCGCCCTTTTCATTGGCCGCCAACTGCGCCTGTAGATCGGCGATGTTCTGGGCCGGATTGCGGGCGGGCCAGTCGCCCGCCGTCAGACGGGCCCAAATATCTTGTTCCAGGAACGATCCCTGGCGCACCAGGGGGATGTTGTCCAGCAGTACGCCTTCTTCTTCGACCCGGCGGCTGTCGGGCGGCATCGAGCCAGGAGTAATCCCGCCGATATCGGCGTGATGCCCGCGCGAGCCGACATAGAACAGAACCTCATCTCCTTGAAAAACCGGGGTAATCACCGTCACGTCGGGCAGATGGGTGCCGCCGTTGTAAGGGGCGTTCAAGACGAAACTGTCGCCCGGCCGCATCTGCCCGCCATGGGCCCGCATCACCGCGCGTACACTTTCCCCCATGCTGCCCAGATGCACCGGGACATGGGGGGCATTGGCGATCAACCCGCCATCGCGGTCGAACAGGGCACAGGAAAAGTCGAGTCGTTCCTTGATATTGACTGAATGTGCAGTGTTGGCCAGCACCGCGCCCATTTGTTCCGCTATCGACATGAACAGGTTGTTGAACACCTCCAGCATCACCGGATCGACGCTGGTGCCGATGGCGATACGGGCCGGACGGGCGACGGCGCGGGTCAAAATCAGGTGGCCCTTGGCGTTCATCTCGGCCTGCCAGCCCGGTTCAACTACAATCGTTCCGGTCTGTTCGATGATGATGGCCGGACCGGCCAGCCGATCATCGGGCACCAGGGCGGCGCGGTCGAACACCTGGGCCTGATGGAACGCCCCCTGGGAATAGAAGCGGATTTCATCGATTGGGCTTAACGGCCCATCACGGCGCAGGCTCAGCGGTTGATCGTCACGGGCCGGGCCTGCGCCGACCACTTCGGCTTCCACCGCTTCGACGATCAGGGCACGCCCCGGCATGACAAAGCCATAACGTTGCCGGTGTGCCGCCTCGAACGCCGCCAGCACCCCGTCCCATTCCACCAGATCGACCACCAGGGCGCTGTCCGAGCCCTGATAGCGCAGATGCAGACGCGGCAGACCAACGCAGTCCAGGGCTGGCACGCCCTGACGGGCCAGTTCCGCCCGGCCATCGGCCACCAGTTCGTCGGCAATGTCGTACAAATCCCAGATCAGGGTTTCGGTCAGCGGGGCTTCGATGGCCCTTTGGCGCATCACCCGCTGATCGGCCAGCCCCATGCCATAGGCCGACAGAACCCCGGCCATGGGGTGCAGAAACACCGTCTCCATTCCCAGCGCATCGGCCACCAGACAGGCATGCTGCCCCCCTGCCCCACCAAAGCAGCACAGGGCATAACGGGTGACGTCATAGCCCCGCTGCACCGACACCTGCTTGATGGCATTGGCCATGTTTTCCACGGCGATGGTCAAAAAGCCGTCGGCCACCTGCTCGGCACTGCGGCCATCGCCGATCCGTTGAGCCAGGGCGGAAAACTGGCGACGCACCGTGCCCGCATCCAACGGCTGGGCGGCATCGGGGCCGAACAGGCTGGGAAAGAACTTCGGCTGGATTTTGCCCAGCATCACATTGCAGTCGGTCACCGCCAGCGGCCCGCCCCGGCGATAGCAGGCCGGTCCTGGATTGGCGCCCGCGCTGTCGGGACCGACGCGGAAGCGCTGGCCGTCATAATGCAGGACCGAACCGCCGCCCGCCGCCACGGTGTGAATACGCATCATCGGGGCGCGCACCCGCACCCCGGCCACCATGGTTTCAAAGGCGCGCTCATAACTGCCGTCAAAATGGCAGACATCGGTCGAGGTGCCGCCCATATCGAAACCGATGATCTTGTCGAATCCGGCCATCGCCGCCGTGCGCGCCGCCCCGACCACGCCGCCCGCCGGACCCGACAATAGGGAATCCTTGCCCTGAAAGGCCGAAGCATCGGTCAAGCCGCCGCTGGACTGCATGAACATCAACCGGGTTCCGCCCAGCCGCGCCGCCACCTTGTCCACATAGCGGCGCAGGATCGGCGAGACATAGGCATCCACCACCGTGGTGTCGCCCCGCGGCACCAGCTTCATCAACGGGCTGACGGCGTGGCTGGCCGATACCTGGGCGAAGCCAACCTGCCGGGCCAGTTCGGCGGCAGCCTGTTCATGGGCCGGATAGCGCCAACCATGCATGAAGACGATGGCGACCGAGCGGAAACCCTGGTCATAGGCATCCTGCAAAGCACCGCGCACGGCGTCGTGATCCAGGGGGATCAACACCTCGCCATCGGCCAGCACCCGTTCCGGGGCCTCCGCCACGCGGTGATAGAGCATATCGGGCAGACGGATGGCGCGGGCGAACAGATCGGGGCGGTTTTGCGTACCGATGCGCAAGGCGTCGGCAAAGCCCTGGGTGATCAGCAACAGGGTCGGCTCGCCGTTGCGTTCCAACAGGGCGTTGGTGGCCACCGTGGTGCCCATCTTGACCGCATCAACCACACCAGCGGGGATATCTTGGCCTGCGGGCACGTCCAGAAAGCGGCGGATGCCTTCTACTGCGGCGTCGTCATACTGATCGGGGGCTTCGGACAACAATTTGGCGGTGGACAGGCTGCCATCCGGACGCCGGGCCACGATGTCCGTGAAGGTGCCGCCCCGATCAATCCAGAATTGCCAGCCCGACATCACCCCAATCCCTTTGCGCCATCATCAAACAGGCTTGATGGTGGGCGGCGGGCGGGGTCGCGTCAAGGGCAAGCCCCCTTGACGCCCCTTTGGATGCCGATATCCGTGCGCTTTTAGACCCGCACCCGCGTCAAAAAGGCGTCCACTTCCTTGCGCAGACTGTTGGCCGGGCGGGCCAGATCGTTAGCCGCCCACAACACCCGGATGGCCGAACCGCAATAGCTGGCCGCCGACTGGGTGACCCCGACGACGCCATCGGCAACAATGCCGCTGTCGATGCTGACGGTTTCGACGCAGGCATCGATGCGGTCGGTGACCTCGGCCTGACTGCGCATGGCTTCATTCACCGCCTGGGTGATTTCCGACATACGCCGCAAGGTACCGCCGATTTCACCGATGGTCTGGGCGGTATCGCCCGCCGCCTGCTGAATGCTGGAAATCTGCCCGGCAATACGCCCGGTGGCGGCGGCAGTCTGATCGGCCAGATGCTTGACCTCGCCCGCCACCACGGCGAAGCCTTTACCCGCCTCGCCCGCCCGCGCTGCCTCGATGGTGGCGTTCAGCGCCAACATATTGGTCTGGTGGGCGATTTGATTGATCAGCGACAAAACATCGCCGATCTGCTTGGCGCTGTCGGACAACACTTCGACCTGCCGGTCCACTTCCACCAGTTCGCGCGCACCGGCCTGGGCAATCCCAGCCGATTCCTCGGCCAACCGCGCCACCGAACGGATCGAGCTGGACAGTTCATCCGCCGCTTCGCGCGCTGCCTGAACGCTGAGATGGGCCTTGGCGGCGGCTTCGGCCACCGACAGGGATCGGCTTTCCGATCCATCCTGATTGGCGCGCTCGGCCATGCGCCGGGCGGTTTGGGCAATGCCTTGCGAGCCGTCATGGACGGTATCGACGATGCCCTTGACCGCACCCTCGAAGTGATCAGCCAGCGATGCCATGGCCTTGCGGCGCTGCGCTTCGGCCGACATCATCAATTCCTCGTGCTCGCGCTGCAACTGCATCATCGCCAGCGAGTTTTCCTTAAACACCCCAACGGCACGGGCCATATCGCCGATCTCGTCCTTGCGGGTGGTGCCGGGCACCTGGACGTCGGCATGACCGGCGACCAGTTCTTCCATGGTGTTTTCGATCAGGCGCAAGGGGGCGACAATGCTGCGCGACAGCACCAGCGACAACAGAAACGACAACACCACCGCCAGCGCCCCGGTCAAACCGTTGTTGCGCAGGGTGGATTCGCGGGTCTGCACCTGCACCCCTGTGGCCTTGGCGGCACCGTCGCGGGCATCGGCAAACAGCTTGGCGATCTGCGGGCGCAACCCTTCCATATGGGCGCGCAATTCCGCCGACTGGGTTTCCAGATCGGTCGAAGCGTCGGAGAACGCCCCCATATCCTCGACATAGGACGCCAACAGCTTGCGGAAGCCATCGGCGATCGAACCGGGCAGGCCCGACGTGTCGATCTTCAAATCGAATTCGTTGCTGAATTTGCGGAATTTCCCCAAGGCGGCGTCGCCGCCATAGAGCATGAATTCCTGCTCGGCCAGCCGCATGCCCAGCGCCTTGTTCCACAAGGCATCCTGGTTCGGCCAAACCTTCAACTCGTCTTCCATCGCCTTGACCGACGCCATCAGCTTGGCGCGCAGCCCCGCCCCCTCGGTCAAACCCAACTGGGTTTCGGTGGCGACCACCTTGTCGAAATCGGCGTTGACCTGAGCCAGCCCCTTGCCCAGGGCGACGATATCCTCGGCCATCGGCTTGGCGGCGGGCAGTGCCGCCAGTTCCGCCAATTGACCGGCCACCAGGGTGGCGGTCTGGCGGTGCTGATCGGCCATCTCGACCTTGCGGGTCCGCAGGAATTCCTGTTCCTGGGTCTGCATCGACAGGATTTCGGCGCGCAGATCGGCGGCCAGTTCGCCCATGCGGCTGAACCCGGCCTGATCGGCCATGGCCTGAGAAATCTTGCGCTCGCCCGAATAGGACACCGCCCCGAACACCAGGGCGGACACCAGGGCGACGATCAACAGCAGATTGACGCGCATCGACACCGACAGATCGCACAACAGCGGAAAACTGCCGTCGCGCCATGCCGCACCCCAGTTGGTGCGGGCCAGCCGGTTGATCAAAGAGCGGGGCGCATCGCCGCCCACCAGCCCATCGGCGGTGGTCGCCTGCGGAAAATCGTTCATCAAACCTCCTCGCCCCAGCCCTCGACGGCGATCAGATCGCCGAAATGAGAAACGCTTAGAAGACGCCCCACTTGCCCGGTGGGATTGAGCAGAACCAGCCGGGCCTTGACGGCCTGGGCGGCTTCACGCAGCAGCAGCAGCATGCCAAGACCAGCCGAATCGACAAATTCCAGCCGCGCCAGATCGACAGCGACATGCTGAGGCCGGTCATCCATGACCAGATCAACGACAGCACGGAATTTTTCGTTGGCGTCAAAGGTCAACCGCCCGATCAGAGCGATCGAGCGGGTCGTGCCATCGGCCTTGGTCTGATAGTCCATGAGCGTTTGCTCCTGCGAGCGTTTGTTCCTGCCCGTCTTCCAGACAGAGATATGGCAGGTCGCGCAGCCCTATGGCGGTTAATTTCGTTTTAACATTTTGTTAAAAAAACATGACGCACCGCAAAATGCCGGGAGCAGGCGGATACCACCCTCAACCCTAAAGCGTCAGGCATCCCCCAATAGGGTTAAGGAATTTCGCGGGTTCCACGAATAATAGAGCAGCAATTCTGACCAAAAATATTCCCACAGGCCATGACCACAGGTTATTTTGCGGTGCAAAATATAAATAGATACAATTTGAATTAATACCAGAGAATAAAGAGATCACAGTAACGACAATCCTAATCCATACTTGCCGTATGCATATTCAAGTCCTAGTCTGAAAGAAAATGACAGACGCCTTGCTGGGAGTGACGTCATCATGTCCTTTTCGATCCGCCAAAAGCTTGTGCTTTTTCCTGTTCTGACCTTTGCCTGCCTGTTGGCCCTGGGTGTTTTTTCAGCCTATGACGCCCGGCAGAAGCTGATCATGGCCAATCAGGACAAGCTGCGCGCCGTCGTCAGCAGCGCGGAAACCATCGTTGCCGACTATGCCAAGCGCGCCCGTGACGGACAGATGAGCGTCGAGCAGGCCCAGACTCTGGCCAAGGAAACCTTGCGGGCAATCCGCTTCGACGGCGGGGAATATTTCTTCCTCTACAATCTGGATGGAGTGGTGTTGATGCACGCCGCCAAGCCGGAATTGCAGGGCAAGAACCTGATCGATTTCAAGGATCCCAAGGGCGTAATGGTCATCCGCGACCTGATCGGCCCCGACCGCAAGGGCGGACGCTTCCTGGATTTTGACTGGCCCAAGGCCGGACACGATCAACCGGTGCCCAAACTGGGTCTGTCCGCCGTCAACAGCGAATGGGGCTGGATGTTGGGAACCGGCGTTTACATGGACAATGTCAACGCCGCCTTTTGGGACAATCTGCGCACCGACGGGATTTTTCTGATGTTGATCGGCCTGCTGACCGCCGCCGTCTCGGTGCTGGTGGGACGCTCCATCACCCGGCCCTTACAGATTTTGGAAGACGTCACCGGCCAGATCGCGGCAGGCACCTTGACCGTCAGTGTCGGCGCATTGCGCGACCGCCCCGACGAAATCGGGGCCATGGCCCGCGTCATCGACACCTTGCGTGAACGCGGCCTGGAAAACGAGCAATTGAAGCGCCAACAACAGGAACAGGCGGAAACCACCCGCCGTCATGAAGTCCAAATGCTGTCCGGTCTGGCCGATAATCTGGACAACCGAGTGACCCGCATTGCCAGTTCCCTGGGCCAACATGCAGGCCAATTGCGCAGTGCCGCCAGCGGCTTGCAGGAACGCGCCGACCGCGCCCAGGGCAAAGCGGAAACCGTCGCGCAATCAGGGGCCGAGGCTATGGAAGTGGTCGAATCCATGGCCGCCGCGACCGAGGAAATCACCGCATCCTCAGCCGAGATCGGCCGTCAAATCTCTAGCGCGGCACGGATCATCGGGGAAGCCGTGCAGCAGGCGGGTACCGCGTCCCGGTCCGCCAAGCAACTGACCGAAGCCTCGCAAAAGGTTGGCGAAGCCGTCGGCCTGATCGAAGCCATCGCGGCGCAGACCAACCTGTTGGCCCTGAACGCCACCATCGAGGCGGCCCGCGCAGGCGAAGCCGGCAAAGGTTTTGCCGTGGTGGCGGGAGAAGTCAAGAATCTGGCCAATCAGACAGCGCGGGCCACATCGGAAATTTCGCAGATCCTGGAAACCGTGCGCCGCGAAACGGCGGAAGTGGTGCAAGCCATCAGCCAGATCGAAACCACCATCCACGATGTCGAGGAAACATCGAGCCAGATCGGTCTGGCCGTGGAACAACAGCATGCCGCCTTGTCGGAAGTCAGCGGCGGCATCAGCCGGGCCGCCAGCGCCGTTTCCGCCGTGCGCGGCGACGCCGACGCCATCCGCACCGATATCGCGGGCACGGTCCAGGCCATCGGGGGGATCACTGCAGCCAGTCAATCCCTGGACAGCAATTCAACCGACCTGAACCATGAAGTGGCAACCGTGATCACCAGCCTGCGCAGCACAAAGCCTTGAAGATGCAAGAACATGCGCAGACCCGCATATTTCCTAGGAAAATCGTCTAAGGATTACGCCCAAAACGTCATGCCTTCGTCTTGCTTTCGTCATATTTTTTTGGCAAAACCATGGGCCTCGGAACAGCCCATTGGACGGCTGACCTGATTTTGGGAAGAGCACTTAGATGACCTACCCCCTCGTGGATGCCGGTTTCACTCTTTGGTTCAGCGACATCGAGGCCCACCTGAAGCGTGTGTACAACACCAGCATCAAGGACCTTGGCCTGGATCGCCGCTCTCTTGCCGACCGCTATTATGCTGGCGAAACCGTGTTCGCCTTTCTCGATCGCCTGAGCCCGACCCTGGCGCTGAAGACCGCCTGATCCGACCTTAGTGATCGAAACAAAATTTCAAGGGCCGCCTTCGGGTGGCCCTTTTCATTTCGCCCCCTTTCCTTTCCCGGCGCGCCCCGGTAGAACTATCCCCACGAAAAACCTTTTCCAAAGCATGGGGATAATGATGACCGAGTCGGTGAAGTATCTGTTGGGCGAAGACCGGATCCCAAAGGCCTGGTACAACCTGGCCGCCGACTTGCCGACCCCGCTGCCGCCGCCTTTGCATCCCGGCACCATGCAGCCCATCACGCCTGACGATCTGGCGCCGATTTTCACGCCGGTCATCATCGAACAGGAAATGTCCAGCGAACGCTGGATCGAAATCCCCAAGCCGGTGCGCGAGATTTATCAGATGTGGCGCCCCGCCCCCCTGATCCGCGCACGCCGTCTGGAAAAGGCGCTGGACACCCCCGCCAAGATTTTCTTCAAGTACGAAGGCGTCAGCCCGGCGGGCAGCCATAAGCCCAACACCTCGGTCGCCCAGGCCTTTTATAATAAGGAAGCTGGCGTCAAGCGCCTGACCACCGAAACCGGGGCCGGTCAGTGGGGATCGTCCCTGGCCTTCGCCGGGTCGCTGTTTGGCCTGGATGTGGAAGTCTATATGGTCAAGGTCAGCTATGGGCAGAAGCCCTATCGCCGCGCCTTGATGGAAACCTATGGGGCGCGCTGCATCGCCAGCCCGTCCACCCTGACCGCGTCGGGCCGCGCCATTCTGGAAAAGGACCCGGACTCCACCGGCTCGCTCGGCATCGCCATTTCCGAAGCGGTGGAACTGGCCGCCCAGCGCGACGACACTAAGTACGCCCTGGGTTCGGTGCTGAACCATGTGCTGCTGCACCAGACCGTGATCGGCGAAGAAGCGATGCTGCAATTGGCCGATGCCGACGCAGAACCCGATGTGGTGATCGGCTGTGCGGGCGGCGGGTCCAATTTCGCGGGCATTGCCTTCCCCTATATCCGCGAAAAGCTGGCGGGCCGCAGCAAGGCGCGCATCGTCGCCGTCGAACCGGCGTCCTGTCCGACCTTGACCAAGGGCCGCTATGCCTATGATTTCGGCGATACCGGCCATCTGACCCCGATGGTCAAGATGCATACCCTGGGTTCGACCTTCATTCCGCCGGGCTTCCATGCCGGTGGGCTGCGCTATCACGGCATGGCCCCCATGGTCAGCCACGTCAAGGAACTGGGTCTGGTGGAAGCCCGCGCCTACGCTCAGACCGAATGCTTCGCCGCCGCCGCCCAACTGGCCCGCGCCGAAGGCATCGTGCCCGCCCCGGAATCCAGCCACGCCGTGCGCGCCGCCATCGATGAAGCCCTGCGCTGCAAGGCCGAAGGCAAGTCGGAAACCATTCTGTTCTGCCTGTCGGGCCACGGCCATTTCGACATGCAGGCCTATACCGACTATTTCGCGGGCAAGCTGAAGGATGTTCCCTTCGATCAGGCCTCGCTGGACAAGGCCCTGGCCGAACTGCCCCAGGTGCCCGCACAGTTCGCCTGAGGCTTTATCATTCTCAGCCATTCAACAAAAAAGGCGGGTCCTTACGGCCCGCCTTTTTTATTCCCCTCGTCTAACCGACGCGGACAGTGCGCAAAAACTCGCTGACGCTGGTTTGCAGGCTTTGCGAGTTATGGGCCAAAGCCTGGGCCGAAGACAGCATCTGGGTTGCCGCCGCCCCGGTATGGGATGCGGCTTCGTTAATGCCGCCGATGGTGACCGACACCTGTTCGGTGCCTTCCGCCGCCATCTGGACACTGCGGGCGATTTCCTGGGTTGCCACGCCCTGTTCTTCCACGGCGCTGGCGATGTTCGAACAGATGCCGTGCACCCGGTCGATGACGTCGGCAATGGATCGGATGGCTTCCACTGCCCGGCCCGTTTCCTGCTGTACCGCGACGACCTGATTGCTGATCTCGTCGGTGGCGCGGCTGGTCTGATTGGCCAAGGTCTTGACCTCGCCCGCCACGACGGCAAAGCCCTTTCCAGCCTCGCCCGCCCGGGCGGCTTCGATGGTGGCGTTCAGGGCCAGCAGATTGGTTTGGCTGGCGATGTCGGTGATCAACCGCACCACCTCGCCGATCCGTTCGGCGGTGCCCGCCAGACTGCCGACGATTTCGTTGGTATTGGCCGCCTCGCGCGCTGCTTCGGTCGAAACTTCCGCCGCCTGGGCCACCTGACGGCTGATCTCGTGGATCGAGGCGCTTAATTGTTCCGCCGCCGACGCCACCGCCTGCACGTTGCTGGACGCCCAATCGGCAGATTTCCCCACCTCGCTGGCTTGACCTTCCGCCTGATGGGCCGATGCCGACAAAGATTGCGCCGTCGATTCCATTTGCGCCGCCGACGATGTCACCACCGTGACCACGCCCATCACGCCATGTTCGAACTGATCGGCCATGGCCATCAACAGGGCCTTACGTTCCGCCGCCTGACGACTGGCATTTTCCGCCTGCGCCTGACGCAGCTTTTCCATCTGCACGGCATTATCGCGGAAAATCTGGGTGGTCAGCGCCATCTCGCCGATTTCGTCACGCCGTCCGACCGAGGGGATCGCCACATCAAGATTGCCGTTGGCCAGAGTATTCATGGCCTGGGTCATGGCGGCAATCGGGCGGGCCATGCCGAAAATCACACTGAACACCCCTGCCAGAACGATCGTCAGAACAATCCCCGCCACGCCCCACAGCACCGCCGAAAAGGACTGCTCGGACTGAGTGGCATCGGCTTCGATCTGGGCGGTCAGGCGGTCGCTGTCTTGCACCAGTTCATCCACCACGGCACGATGCCGGGCATAGGCCTGTCCGACCTCGACATACGCGGCGATGGCCGCGTTCTGATCGTTGTTGCGCAAAGCAGGCAACAGCTTGCCTTCCACCAGCGACCAGAACTGCGCCACCTCGGCATGGGATTTGTTGACCAGCTTGTCCTTGATCACGGGATCGAATTCGGTCCCCTGCCAATAGACGTGGCGCAGGTCGTAATCCTTGTGCAGTTGGGTCAGACGTTGGGTATGCAGGGCCAGGGCATCGGGTTCCTGCATGGCAAGCGTGGCTTCAAGATAGGCTTCGATGACATATTCCGGCGGCGGCAGAATATCAGCCACCAGATCCTTGCCCAAAACGATCCTGTTATAAACGGGACCGCCCACCTTCAATTCCCGCAAGGCAAAATAGCTGGTCGCCAGCAGGGCGATAAAACCTAACACAACCAGAGCGCCAAAAATGGACGCAGCGGTACTGATCCGCAGTTTGCTCAACATGACGGCCATCCGAATCTAAATTCGGCGACGCATCCTGCCCGAAGACGCCACCCCCCTTGAAGCTTTCCCGGCGGAAAGCTTACCCCATGGTATGGGATACTTTTGTATCTTTCAAAGGATAGATCGCCTGAGCTACCCAACCGCAGATATGATTTTCTCTATATTATTATGAACTGATATATCAATCGCCGAAGTCATTTCCAGATCGCGGTCTTCCAGAACGGGAATGCCCGGCAACCGATGGCGATTGTTCTCGATCACCGCATCGCGGGCATCCAACAGCCATTCGATTTGCGGCGCGAACAACCCCACCAGTGACGACACCCACAGATTGGCCCAGTGCGATGGGCGGTCATGGGCAATGCTGAAGCAGGGTAGCATCTGTTTCACCGCATCGGCCCGATACCATACCTCCGCCGTTACCCAGCGGTTGGTGGTGAAAAGCTGGGTCGGCCAACCGTCCTGGCCGAGGCCGATGGCCACCAGATGGGACAAGGCGTCATTGTCGTCGGGGCCGCGCCAATCGCTGGGATCGGCGGGATGCACCCCCAAGGGCATGCCGCGCGGTCGCAGGAAGGTATGGATATGCCCAATCTCGCCACTGCGGTGGGAGTGGAAATAATATTGGGAATGGCTGGCATAGTCATAGACATCGCCGGGCGGATAGTGGGTATAGGGCACCACGCGCCCGGTCCGACCGCTTGTCAGTTCGTCCAGGATGGTCCGACCGACTTTTTCCAACTCGGCCTGGGCGCGCAGAAAATCGCGCCCAGCCTGCACCAGATCCATCAGCCTGCCATGGGGCAAGGCCGCCAGATCCAAACTGTCGGTCAGATATGCGCACATCCCGTCCATAACGACAGGATGAACCAGCACCGACGATTACGGAAGCCCGTTTTCCTTATAGAATTTTTGCGCCCCGTCATGCAGCGGCGCACTTAAACCGTCGCGGGCCATGGTCTTCTTGTCCAGGCCGCTCAGCATGGGATGCATGCCGCGAAACGCCATCATATTGCCGAAGACGGCCTTGGTCACCGCCTCGGCATCCTGGTTCGACAGCTTATCGGTTG
>JASLCK010000110.1 GCA_030151865.1 Rhodospirillaceae bacterium
CCGGGTGTTACAGGCCGAAGGCTTCACCGTTTAAGGATGCTCCCTGACGGCACCTGGAATTCCGCCACCAAGGGGGCATGGTAACTATCGGGTGGGGAATGGATTTGCGCCGGGGCGACGATTTCGTCGCCCAGCGCTTCGTTATGCACCTCGACCGTGGTGAACCAGCCCAGCAATGGCCGCGACACCAGGATATGGTCCAGCATCACCGGACGGCCATGATGGATCACCGAATGGCGCTGTGATTGCGGCAATGCGCGTTCCACCGGCACCAGACTGCGCAACGCCAGATGGCCGTTGGCGGTGTCCTCCTCGTCACCGCGGATGATGCGCAGGGGCGCCTCGCGGTCGTCGGCGTTAAAATCCCCCACCACGGCCACCAGGGCATCGCGGTCCTGGTCAAAAATCGCCTCGATGGTCAGCCGGGCTTCCAACGCCTGCCCCGCCGCCTTGACCGAGGCCAAAAAGAAACCTTCCGCCCAGCCGCCGACCGATCCCCAAACGCCATGGTCCTTGCTGCCCTCGACAAAGGCGGCACGGGGGGCGCGCAAATGCAGGTTCAGAATATGCAAGGGCTTGTCGCCGGGCAGGGCCACGGTCAGATGCAGGATCGGGCGATCCCATTCGATAACCCGTTCCTCGCCGTCGCCGCCCTGCACCTGATGGCGGGGGGCGGGCACCAGATCATGCCAAATCTGGCGCTCCTCCAGGATAGGAAAGCGCGACAGCACCACCAGATTATGCCGATCAGAAAAGCGCTTGCCGCCCCGGTTCAGGCTGACGCCGCGATGATAGGCGGCATAGTCGGTATCAGCCAACAATCGGTCCAGGCCAGACAGAAAGCGCGGACCATGGCGGCTGCTTTCACAGGCATTGACCTCTTGCAGGCATAAAATATCGGCCCGCAATCGCAGCAATTGGGGGCGCAACAGGGCAATCCGATCCTCGAAGGACGGACCGTCGCGGTCATCCAGACTTTCCAGATTGAACGTGGCGATGCGCAGCCGCCGCATTCCCAAACCCCTTTCCTGACCCAATCCAACTTTGCTCAGCCGACAATCTGGCTGGCTGGAAACTGCAGCAAAACTGTCGTCCCCTGGTTGGGGGCACTGACAATGGACAGGGTTCCATTGTGCAACTCGACAAGCGTCTTTGCCAGAGGCAGCCCCAACCCCGTCCCTTCATAACGGCGCGCCAGGGAACTGTCGACCTGGGTAAACGGCGTCAAAGCGCGGGGAATGTCCTCGGGCTTCATACCAATGCCGGTATCGGTAACGGAAATTTCGACCCCGCCATCCGCTAAGCGCCGCGCCGACAAGGTGACGGTTCCCCCCTCGGGGGTGAACTTCACCGCATTGGCCAGCAGGTTCAGCATCACCTGCTTAAAGCGGCGCGGCTCGCCCAACAGGGGCGGCAAATCATCAGGCCAGGACCGCACCAACCGCACCCCCCGGCTGTCCGCCCGCTGTTGGATCAGCCGCAAGGATGCGTCAAAGACCGGACGCAGATAGACCGGCTCTGGTTCCAGGTCCAGCTTTCCCGCCTCGACCCGCGACACATCGAGAATATCGTTGATCACATCCAACAGATGGCTGCCGGATTCGTTGATGCTGGTGGCGTAATCCCGATAGGCCGGAGTGCCGATCGGCCCCAGCATTTCGCCCATCATCATTTCCGAGAAACCGATAATGGCGTTCAAAGGGGTCCGCAGTTCGTGGCTCATATTGGCCAAAAACTCGCTCTTGGCGCGACTGGCCAATTCCGCCAGTTCCTTGGCCTCACGCAGGGTGCGTTCTGCCCGCATTTGCTCGGTGACATCGCCAACCGATCCGGCCATGCGGTAAGGTCGCCCCTTGTCATTACGCAGCGCCAGACCGCGATGGCGCACCCAGCGGTCCGGGTTCTGGGCCAAGCGATACTGACAGACGAAAAACTCGGTCCGGCCCCGCAAATGGTCGGTCATCGCCGCCGCAAACATGGCCCGATCAGCAGAATGTACAAAGGTCAGCCAGTCGCGTCCCTTACGCGGCGGCTCGCCTTGCATCCCCACCACAACCGCCATGCGGGGCGAAATATAAACCAGATCGGCGGCGATATCCCAATCCCACATGCCGTCACTGGTGCCCGCCATCGCCAGGGCGTAACGCTCCTCGCTTTGTCGCAAGGCCCGTTCGGCCATCTTGCGGCGGGTCACATCATGGACCACGCCGGTCAACAGACGACGGTTGTCCAGGCGCAATTCGTTGATGGACAGTTCCAGCGGAAATTCCGCCCCATCCTTACGTCGGCCCACATCTTCCCGGCCTGACCGGGACGGAGAACGGCGCGCCCCCTTGCTTGCGGCTGGCAACAGCGCATCGGGGATCAGCAGGGAAATCGATTGCCCCAGAATTTCGTCGGCGGTCCAGCCGAAAATCTTCTCCGCCGCCGGATTGAAGCTTTCGATGATGCCCTGTTCATCACAGGTGAAAATCCCATCCAGGACCGTGTTCATGATCCCGCGCAGCCGTTGCTCGCGCCCCAACACCGCCAGAGCCGAGCGCCGCAATTCGGTGACATCGCGCACCACCAGCATCACGGTCTCGGCGTCGGGGTCGGCTCCATCGCGGGTAAAAGGCAGTGCAGCAACTTCCGTATCCAAAAGACCGCCGCCGGGAATCCGCAACCGCAAGGATTGGCGCATGCGCCGTTCCGTCAAGTCCTGCAAGCCGCCATTGAACGATATGGCCTGATCGTCCGGTAAAAAATCCGCGAACCGCCGCCCCACCAATTGCTCCGGTGGAACGCCCAACATCTCACCGCCGGCCGCGTTGATATAATTGATCCGCCCATCGACCAGAACACAGATCAGATCCGGCACCAGTTCCACCAGACGCCGATATCGCGCCTGGGTTTCGCTCAGCGCCTGTTCGGTTTGCAGCCGTTGCGTGATGTCGTTTTGCACCCCTACATATCCGCCGTCGCGGGTCCGGTATTCGCGCACCGCGATAATTTGCCCCGATGCCAGCGTGATCCCCTGGGGGCCGGGCGGGAAACGGTGACTGTGCAGACGCTGGCGCACCCAGCCTTCCGGGTCGGCCTTGGCGTCGGCGATCATGCCCCGGTCCACTGCGGCTCGCACCAGACGCTCGAAACTCTCCCCCGGGACCAGCAAATCCTCGATCAGCGCCATGCGGCGTCGATAATGCTGATTGCACAGCATCAGGCGGTCATCGGCATCAAACAGCACAAACCCTTCGGGAATACTCTCGATGGCGTCGGACAGCAGCCGCGTCGCCGTCTCCGCCTGACGCTCGCTTTGGGCCACCGCCACTTCGCGCTGTTTCAAGACCGTGATGTCGGAAATGGTGGCGATGGTAAACCCATCTTCGGTGCGGCGGTCCCGCAAGGACAGCCAGCGGCCATCGGCCAGCAAGGCTTCGATGGGTCCGGCGGGGTTCCGGTGCTGCCTCAGCCGGTTTTCCAGCCAGTCGTAACGCAGCCCCGCCACTTCGACGAACAACCCGCTGTCACTCAGTACCCGCGCCACATCTTCAAAGCGCATGCCCGGCTGCAACGTGGTCCCCGCCGCCGACAAAAGGTCGCTATATTGCCGATTGAACAGCACCAGCCGATCCTCGGCGTCATAGATGGCGACACCTTCGGCCAAGCTTTCCACCGCTTCCATCAGGCGGCTGGCAGTGGGCATAACGTTCACTTCGGCCAAAATGAAACTTCCGAATAGGCAGGCTTTTTAAAAACCTGGCAGAACAGCGCGGACTTCATAACCATACCGCAAGAAAGGTTTTGTGAATATTGACGTTTTAATCGGTGAGCGAAGAATAAGAGGGACACCACTTTTAAAAGTCTCACAAGTTGAAACTTAAACCTATGGATGATATACCGCTGCAAAAATCCAATCGACTCGTCTGAACGTCGCAAGGGTTGGTCAACCACCTTTACACCCGATCCGACCAAAGATGGAGTTCACGGTTAATTTCTTGAAAATTTGGCAGTAGGGCCATTTCGTGGTAACGGATAACCGTTACAAAGATTGCCTGGACAGGGTAGAGTGATCTCTTGATGACTTTGCCCTGCTGCGCTGGAACAGCGGACGCTGGACGATCCGGGCAAAGAAATGGCGGCTTGAGGGAAGCGTTGTCATGATGAAAGACTCGCAACGAAAAATGTTTACTGCGGAACTGCAGCGGCTGAAGGCCAAAGGGTCCGCCATTGTCGAGTCGCTTCCTACCCAATCAAGCAACACAAACGCCGATCCTGCCTCTAATACCGAAGTGCTTCAGGCCATCACCTCGCTGCGCAACGATATGCGCGCGATCGAACAATTGATCCGCGGCGAAGATGCTGAAGTCGGCCAGTCCCTGGTCGATCAGGAATTTCAGCGCAAGCGCGCCGAAGTCAACATGCTGAAGACCGAAGTGCGCGCATTGTCGCTGTGCATTCAGCAAACCAAGGCGGAAATCGCCGCCCTGCGCCCCACCAATTCCGAAGACGACCGTCTGATTGCCGTCAGCAACGAGCTTGACGCCATCGTCACCGCCACCGAACGGGCCACCCACGGCAT
>JASLCK010000192.1 GCA_030151865.1 Rhodospirillaceae bacterium
CCGATCCGGCGGGCAGGCTGACATAGGCCAGGGAAAAGGTCGCCGCGTAAATCAGCAGGGCCATGGCTGCCCGCCAATTGCCGCGGACCTGAAACGATCCCCTGCTTTTGCTGCGCACCGCCAAAAGCAAGGTCAGCATCACCGCACCCGACGCCAGACGGATTAAGGTAAAGGCCAGAGGGTCCAGCCCCGCCTTGGCCAGCGCCAAACGGCACAGCACCGAATTGGCAGCAAAGGCCAGCATGGCGGCCATGGTCAATGACAGGGTGCGGGGAGAGGGCATGGGGTGCTCACAGAATTATGGTGTCGCCCTTACACCTTCTCAGACGGATTACCTTCTTTCCAACGTCATAAAGTCTAGGGAGATTCTTTTTCGGCAAAATCTGTTGGAACACCGGTTCGATGCCAGACAACTAGCTCGCGCATGTCGATAAGGCGTACTTTGTCTGATTTCGCAGCAGAATCCTGGGCGGCCTGGGTAAAGTACGATGTGGTGACCAAATAGCCCATGCTGGCGCCGTTTTCTTCAATTACGCCTTTAAACTGCTGGACGAGAGGGCCGCCGACGGGATTGTCGGGGCTATTTCGTTTGCACTGGATTACCAGCAAATTGTCGTCTCGTTCTGCAAAACCATCGACCCCAAGATCATTTGATTTGCGTGTAACCCACGCCAAACCACCATCGGTCTGAAAGAAGCTGACGACATGGCGTTCAAAATCATAAGGGTCCATTGAAAGCAGTTTCTCTTGAAGCGCGTCTTCTTCCTGGGGCATGCGAAACCGTTTGGCGGTTTCCGGTTCGGCTTTCATAGCGTTTTTTAGGGCCGCGCTGGTTCGTCGGGCAATTTCGTCGCGAGCAATCAATTCTAGAACAGGGACGATGAAGGGTGCTCCTCCTGATCCCAGGCTTTCGATCACGCTGGTCAATCCGGCTGTACCCAGAAAGAGAATGATCAGGACGGGAACGCCAATGGCACTGCCTAAAGCGGCAAAGCCAGCTCCTTGAGTGCCAATGAATGGGGCTGCCAGCAATGTAACGGGAATGGCTAATTTCACCGCTAGAGGTAAGTCCGAATTTTTATAGTTGCGGACTGTTTCTGAAACGCCTCTGGCGAATCCTTTAACTGTCTTTCCGGCGTCCAGGGTGCCGTATACAGTTTTGGTTTTGTCGATCTTGGAAAGATCGCTACCGACAATCTCCCGGCATCGCATCAACCAGCTCAGCAAATCCTGGCGATCGGTTTCATCGGTGATTTTCTGTCCGGTCGCAACCAGAATACCGACCAGCCATTGTCTCAAACGATCTGCCGTGATGTCGGGTTTCATGGCCGTATCCTTGAAATGAAAAGGAAAGAGGGCTTCTGTGGTAATGCTGCGACTGTGTTTGTGCAACTTTTTGTCGATTTCGACGAGCATGTTTTCGCCAGGATCGACACAAGGCAAATCGCCCCAGGCTTTTTATAAAGCCGGGCGAACAGACATTATAAGACTGTCGGGAGAGATTGGTGCCCCTGGTCGGACTCGAACCAACACGTTGTTGCCAACAACAGATTTTGAGTCTGCCGCGTCTACCATTCCGCCACAGGGGCACCGCGAGGTAGGTGCGCGATAATAGCGGGTCTTTTCGATCGGTCAACGACTTTTGCGCAGCACTTTTTTGAAAGCATTTTTCGGGGCCAGGGTTTCCGTTGCCGGGTGCGGGGAGGGCTGGTAAACCCAGCGGATCGCTCTATCTGTTGGGCGGGGTCTGCTTGGGTGCAAAATGCTGAGACGTATTTATGACCGTATCATGAGGCTGGCGGCGCATCGTCATGCGCTGATTTGGCTGTCGGTGGTGTCGTTTGTGGAAAGTTCGTTCTTTCCCATTCCGCCCGACGTCATGCTGGTGCCCATGGTCTTGGCTGACCGGACGCGGGCCTGGAAGATCGCCGCGGTCTGTACTCTGGCTTCGGTGCTGGGCGGCTTTTTTGGTTATGCCATCGGTTCGGTGTTTTTTGACACCATCGGGCAATGGATCATCCAGAGCTATCATCTGGAAGCCCAGGCTCAGCATGCCGCCGAGTTGTTCCGGGAAAACGCCATCAAGATCATGATGATCAAGGGGCTGATCCCGGTCATTCCCTATAAGCTGATCACCATTACCGCCGGTCTGGCCAAGATGGATCTCTTGACCTTTGGCATCACCAGCTTCGTGGTGCGGTCCATGCGCTTCTTTCTGGTGGCCGGGCTGTTGTGGAAATTCGGCGAGCCTATGCGCGATTTTATCGAGCGCCGCCTGGGCATGGTGACCACCCTGTTCGCCGTCGGTCTGGTCGGCGGGTTCCTGGTTCTGAAACTCATCTAACGAAAGGCAAACAGATGCAAAGGTTGCAGGAACGCGCCCCCTGGCTGGTATTGCTGGCTTGCGTGGGGTCTTTGGGCGGGGCCTTGACGGCTCAGTTCGGCTTCGGCCTGCGGCCTTGCATTCTGTGTCTTTATCAGCGCGGCCCTTATGTGGTGGCGGGGCTGCTGGCCCTGCTGGCCCTGCTGCTGCGCCTGCCGCGCCGTGCCCGGTCCTGGGTTCTGGCCCTGTGCGCCCTGGCCTTTTTCGTCAATGCGGGCATCGCGGTGTTCCATACCGGGGTCGAGCGCAAATGGTGGGAAGGCACGGCGGCTTGCGTCGGCGGTCAGCCCGATGTGACCTCGCTGGAGGATTTGCAGGCCCAATTGTCCGGTCCGCCGCCCGCCCGTTGCGACGAAATCCCCTGGGCGCTGTTCGGGCTGTCGATGGCGAACTATAATATCCCGGCGTCCCTGGCTTTGGGGCTGTTCTCGGCTTGGGCCGCCCTGGGGCTGCGCCGTAAGGAGGAAGCATGACCAATCCGACCCCGTCCGCGTCTGGTTGCGCACCCCGCCGCACCGGTGAAGATCTGATGCCGGGCGATCCCTCGCCGCGTCAGTTGCTGGAACGGATGATCCGCGTCGATCAGGCCGGCGAATATGGGGCGGTGCGGATTTATCAGGGCCAGCGCGCCGTTTTGGGCAAACGCCCCGGCACGTCGGAACTGCTGAAGCATATGCTGGAGCAGGAACAGGAACATCTGGCCACCTTTAACCGTCTGGTGGGGGAGCGGCGCGTCCGTCCGACCCTGTTGCAGCCGATCTGGCATCTGGCCGGGTTTGCGCTGGGGGCGGGCACGGCCCTGTTGGGCGAGAAAGCCGCCATGGCCTGCACGGTCGCGGTCGAGGAAGTGATCGACGAGCATTACGCCCAGCAGCGCGAACAGTTGGGCGATGACGAGCCGGAATTGAAAACCACCGTCGAGAAGTTTCGTGCCGAGGAAGTCGAGCATCGCAACATCGGCTTGGCCCACGGGGCCGAACAGGCCCCCGGCTATGCGCTGTTGAGCGCCGCCATCAAGACCGGCTCGCGCCTGGCGATCTGGTTGGCCGAGCGGGTCTAAAAAGCGATCTGCCGTCGAGAGGCCCCTTACCGGGGTCTCTCGATGCGCCTGAATGTCCGATCCATTTCCGGGACTGTCCCATCATTGCCGGTACGGATTGGCGAATGGCGCATCAAGATGCCCCTTTATGTCCGCAAATCCATCAAAAGACGATTTCTGTCTGTCTATAATTATTGATGGTTGCTTCGCCGTCGTGGCTTTTTGATGGCGCGGGTTCACGATCTTTGAAAAAACTTCTGCCGCACTGCGAAAGAATACGTGGCGCGGCAAAATTTTTCATGCCCGGGCCTGTTCCTTAATCTGTTGATTCTGGCGGTCTTTCCGGTTCCTAAAACTAAGCTTCTAATCCTAAAGTCGTATGAACGTTTGTTCGTATGATGCGTTTAAAGTGTTGCGCTTTTCTAAACATCTCTGTCATCATTTCTCCATCGCCTTCTGGCGCATCGTTCGGAAAGCCGAACCTTAACTCCCGCTAAAGCTCTGGAAAAACAGGCAGTTTGCTCAATAAATAGGCATACCTAGTAGGGTTTTGCCGCGCTGCACACAAACAGTGCAAATTAGCTTGTTCATTTTTTTAAACGCTGCTATCGTCTTTCGCAGGTGATTAAACGGTCACCTGGCTTAAAAGGGGATAGTGCATGAGCGGTGACGTCCTGGTCCAATTTTCGGCGGTGCAAAAGACCTATGACGGTGAAGTTCTGGTTGTTAAGCACCTGGATCTTGATATTCGGCGCGGTGAATTCCTGACCCTGCTCGGCCCATCGGGCTCGGGCAAGACCACGTCGCTGATGATGCTGGCGGGGTTCGAGGTTCCCACGCATGGTGAGATCCGTTTGGCGGGCCAGGCGATCAACAGCTTGCCGCCGCACAAACGCAATATCGGCATGGTCTTTCAGAACTATGCCTTGTTCCCGCATATGACGGTCGCGCAGAACGTCGCCTTCCCGCTGGAAGTGCGTAAGCTGCCCAAGGCCGAGATCGCCGACAAGGTCAAGCGCGCCCTGGAAATGGTGCGTCTGTCCGACTTCGGTGCTCGCCGTCCGGCCCAGTTGTCGGGTGGTCAGCAGCAGCGCGTCGCCTTGGCTCGCGCCCTGGTCTTCTCGCCCGAACTGGTTCTGATGGACGAACCGCTGGGCGCGCTCGACAAGCAGCTGCGCGAACATATGCAGATGGAAATCAAGCACCTGCATGAAGAGCTGGGTCTGACCGTGGTCTATGTGACCCACGATCAGTCGGAAGCTCTGACCATGTCGGATCGCGTGGCTGTCTTCAACGAAGGGGTGATCCAGCAGATCGACGCCCCCAACGTGCTTTACGAACAGCCGCGCAACAGCTTCGTCGCCAACTTCATTGGCGAGAACAACAACCTGCACGGCACGGTCACGGCCATCGACGGCGACATCTGTACGGTCGCCTTGCCCGGCGGTCAGACCATCAAGGCGGCGCGCATCAATGTGTTCGCCCCCGACATGCCGACCACCCTGTCGATCCGCCCGGAACGTCTGTTCGTCGGCACCGCGCCCGAAGGCGTGGACAACCGGTTGGTGGGCACCGTGCGGGAAACGATCTATCTGGGCGACCATCTGCGCGTTGTCATGCAGGTGCCCGAAAACCCGGAAATCATGGTTAAGATGCAGGCTTCTCCGCATCTTCCGCGACCGAAGCCCGGCGATCAGATCGATCTGTCGTTCCGGGCCGAGGACTGCCGTGCGCTCGATCCCCTGAAGGGTGGGCGCGGGCACTGAATCCACGGTTTCAACTTGGTCAATCAACAGTAAATTAAGGGGATTCACGGATGAAGACTAAATTGATTTCCCTGGCTCTGGCTGGCGCTGCGATTTGCTATGCCGGTTCCGCCATGGCCCGCGATCTGACGGTGGTTTCCTGGGGCGGCGCCTATCAGGACGCCCAGAAGGAAGTGTACTTCAAGCCCTTCACCGAAAAGACCGGCATCAAGATGACCGACGAACCGTGGGACGGTGGCGTGGGCGTGCTGCGCGCCAAGGTCCAGGGCGGCAACGCCACCTGGGACGTGGTCCAGGTCGAATCGGAAGAACTGGCCCTGGGCTGCGAAGAAGGCCTGTTTGAAAAGCTGGACTTCAACAAGATCGGCGGCAAGGACGCCTATCTGCCGGCCGCCGTCAATGATTGCGGCGTGGGCGCCATCGTTTACAACTTCGTGCTGGGTTACGACGGCGACAAGCTGAAGAATGGTCCGAAGAGCTGGGCTGACTTCTTCGACACCAAGAAGTTCCCGGGCAAGCGCGCTCTGCGTCAGGGTCCGAAGACCAACCTGGAAATCGCCCTGATCGCCGACGGCGTCGCGCCCCAGGACGTCTATAAGGTTCTGGCCACCGAAGCCGGTGTGGAACGTGCCTTCAAGAAGTTGGACAGCATCAAGTCCGACCTGATCTTCTGGAAGGCCGGCGCTCAGCCGCCGCAGCTGCTGGCTTCGGGCGAAGTGGTGATGACCTCGGTCTATAACGGCCGCATCGCCGCCGCCAACGAAAAGGACCACAAGAACTTCAAGGTGGTATGGGACGGCAGCCTGTACACCATCGACAGCTGGGTTGTCCTCAAGGGTTCGCCCAACATGGACGCGGCTTACAAGTTCCTGGACTTCGTCGGTCAGCCTGAAAACCAGGCCAAGCTGCCGACCAAGATCGCCTACGGCGTGACCAATAAGAAGGTCGGTCCGCTGATTGCTCCGGCGATCCTGGAAAACCTGCCGACCGCGCCGAAGAACATGGAAAACGTCGAAAAGATCGACGACCAGTTCTGGCTGGAAAACCTGGACCGTCTGAACGAACGCTTCAACAAGTGGGCGGCCAAATGAGTAGTCTGGGCGGGGCTTCTGCCCCGTCCACCCAAGCGGCTTTGAGCGGCGGTCCGTCGCTCAAAGCCCGCCTGCGGCGGGCGGAGCGGATGAAGAAGGTGATGGCGTTCGGTCTTGTCGCGCCGCTCCTTCTGTTCGTGTTGATCATTTTCATCGCGCCCATCGGCGGCATGTTGTGGCGCAGCGTCGAGGACACCGAGTTGTCCCAGGTGATGCCGCGTACTCTCGCGTCCCTGTCCGGTTGGGACGGCAAGGTTCTGCCGGGTGACGATTCCTTCCGTGCCCTGTCGGCCGATCTGGCCGAGGCTAAGGAAAAGGGCAATCTGACCGTCGCCGCGCGTCGTTTGAATTACGACATCAACGGTTTCCGCACCCTGATCATGAGCAGCGCGCGCCGCCTTCCGGCCGCCGACGTGCCGTCGATCAGCGAGGCTTTCATCGTCGCCGACAAGCGTTGGGGCGACGTCAACACCTGGGCCGCCATCAAGCGCGCCAGTGGTCCCGTCACCAGCTTTTACCTGCTGGCCGCGGTTGACCTGGATCGCAGCGCCACGGGCGCCATCGAACGGGTCGCGGCCGATCACGCCATTTATGTGGACGTGCTGATCCGCACCTTCCGTATCAGCGTCACCGTCACCTTGCTGTGTCTGCTGCTGGGCTTCCCGGTCGCCTATCTGCTGGCCACTCAGCCCGCCAAGATCGCCAATCCCTTGATGATCCTGGTTCTGCTGCCGTTCTGGACCTCGCTTTTGGTGCGCACCGCCGCCTGGGTCGTTCTGTTGCAGAACGAAGGGATCGTCAACAACCTGCTGATCTGGCTGGGCATCATCGATAAGCCGTTGCGGCTGATCTATAACTCGATCGGCGTTCATGTGGCGATGACCCATGTGCTGCTGCCGTTCATGATCCTGCCGCTTTATTCGACCATGAAGTCCATCAAGCCGCATTATCTGCGCGCCGCCGCCAGCCTGGGCGCTCCGCCGGTGACCGCATTCGTGCGGGTCTATCTGCCGCAGTGCCTGCCGGGCATCGCCGCGGGCTGCCTGTTGGTCTTCATTCTGGCCATCGGTTACTACATCACCCCCGCTTTGGTGGGTGGCGCGGCCGACCAGATGTTGTCCTACTTCATCGCCTTCTACGTCACCGACAGCGTCAACTGGGGCATGGCCTCGGCGTTGGGCGCGGTGTTGCTGGGCACGACCATGCTGCTTTATGCCGTCTATAACCGCCTTGTCGGTGGCGGCGGCATCAAGATGGGGTAACGACCATGAGCTTGCCGAATCAGCCCACCACCTTTTCCCAGGTCTTTGGGAAGTGGAGCACCTGGATCCTCGGGCTTGGGGTTCTGTTCTTCCTGATGATGCCGATCCTGGCCATCGTGCCGCTATCGTTCAGCTCGGGTGAGTTTCTGACTTACCCGCTGCCGGGCTTCTCGCTGCGCTGGTATGTGGAATTCCTGACCTCTGACAAGTGGATCCCGGCATTCCGCAACAGCATGATCATCGGCGTGTCCTCGACCGTGTTCTCCACGGTCCTGGGCACCCTGGCCGCGATCGGTCTGAACCGTGCCCGCTTCCCCTTGAAGCCGGTGGTGATGGGCCTGTTGCTGTCGCCGATGATCGTGCCGTCGATCATCACCGCCGTCGGCATGTACTTCTTCTTCGCGCCGTTGGGTCTGACCAGCAGCTATGTGGGCATGATCACCGCCCACACCGCCCTGGCCGCACCCTTCGTGGTGATCACCGTGTCGGCGACGCTCGAACATTTCGACATGAACATGTCGCGCGCCGCCGCCAGCCTGGGCGCTCCGCCCCTGCTGGCGTTCTTCCGGGTGGTTCTGCCGATCATCGTTCCGGGCGTGGCCTCGGGTGCGTTGTTCGCCTTTGCCACCTCGTTCGACGAAGTGGTGGTCGCCCTGATGATCGCCGGTCCCGACCAGCGGACGCTGCCGCGCGAAATGTTCAGCGGTATCCGTGAAAACATCAATCCGACCATCACGGCGGTTGCCACCGTCTTGATCGTCACCTCGGTCGCCTTGCTGTTCTGCCTCGAGGCCTTGCGCCGTCGCAGCGAACGCATGACCGCCGCTGTCCGCGATTGATCAAACCTTTCCCGTTCCGTCGTCCGGTGTTCCGGGCGGCGGGCGGGATACGCTCTTTGATAGTGTATATGGAGTACCTGGGCAGGCGAGAAACGCCGCCGCGTCCTACAGATAGGGTGGGGTGCAGGCGCTGATGATCTCGCAGGTTTCCGCCCCCAGATTGCGGAAACGGTGCGGAATGCGGCTGTCGAACAGATAGGCGTCGCCCGGTTTCAAAATCTGCTTCTGGTCGCCAACAGTCAGTTCGATCTGGCCCTTGATGACCACGCCGCCTTCTTCCGATTCGTGCTGCAACATGGCGCGCCCGGTGTCGGCGCCGGGTTCATAGCGTTCATGCAGCACCTGCAAGGTGCGCGAGCGCAGATCACCGACCTGACGAAACGAAATCCGTGCCTGTTGCTGGGTGGCCTGGCTGGCCAGTTCCACCAACTCGCCCGCTTTGAAAAAGATTTGTTCGACCGGCGGCATTTCTTCTTCGCTGAAGAATTCCGCCAGGGTCATGGGGATGCCTTGCAGCACTTTGCGCAGGCTGGCCACCGATGGACTGGAGCGGTTCTGTTCGATCAGCGAGATGGTGCCGTTGGTCACCCCCGCCCGCTGCGCCAACTGCCGCTGCGACAGGCCGTGCTTTTCGCGGATGGTGCGCAGACGGTGGCCGACATCGATATCCATAAGACCCATGCTCCTATTGCCTTGTTTGATATTTTAAACTGTCGATCACGAGTCCGCAGCAGAAATTAAGGACTAAACTGTTGGATATATTAAAAGGCATTGTTTAAAATTTCGAACGTGGTAGGCTTTTAACCAACAGAGCAGGGGACGTTCCCCGCCAACGATCTGGAGTGCGATGCGCTATGACTGACCTCGCCGATTCCCGCCTTCTGCGCCGGCAGGCCTATATCAACGGTGAATGGGTCGCCGCCGACAGCGGCAAGACCTTTGCCGTTTACAACCCTGCCGATGGCACCCTGCTGGCCGACGTCGCCGATTGTGGTGGCGAGGAAACCCGTCGCGCCATCGATGCCGCCAACGCCGCCCTGCCGGGCTGGAGCGCCAAGACCGCCAAGGAACGCGCCGCGATCCTGCGCAAGTGGTTCGAGCTGATCTTGGAAAACCAGGAAGACCTGGCCAAGCTGATGACCATTGAGCAGGGTAAGCCGCTGGGCGAAGCCCGTGGCGAAGTGGTCTATGGCGCCAGCTTCGTCGAATGGTTCGCCGAAGAAGCCAAGCGCACCTATGGCGACACCATTCCGGCTCCGGCCGCCAGCCGCCGTTTCCTGGTCATCAAGCAGCCGATCGGCGTCGTTGCCGCCATCACGCCCTGGAACTTCCCCAGCGCCATGATCACCCGCAAGGTCGCCCCGGCGTTCGCCGCTGGCTGTACCGTGGTGGTCAAGCCCGCCGAAGACACCCCCCTGTCGGCTTTCGCCCTGGCCGAACTGGCCGAGCGCGCCGGTTTCCCCAAGGGTGTGTTCAACATCGTCGCGGGCTCCAACCCGGCGGCTATCGGCAATGAGCTGACGTCCAGCCCGATCGTGCGTAAGCTGTCGTTCACCGGCTCGACCGAAGTGGGCAAGCTGCTGATGCGTCAGTGCGCGGGCACCGTCAAGAAGGTCAGCCTGGAACTGGGCGGCAATGCCCCGTTCATCGTCTTCGACGACGCCGATCTGGATGCCGCCGTGGTGGGCGCCATGGCGTCGAAGTACCGCAATGCCGGTCAGACCTGTGTTTGCGCCAACCGTTTCCTGGTGCAGGACAAGATCTATGACGCCTTCGCCGCCAAGCTGGCCGAAGCTGTCGCCAAGTTGCAGATCGGTCCTGGCATGGCCCCCGGCGTGACCCAGGGTCCGATGATCAACACCGAAGCCGTGGAAAAGGTCGAAACCCTGTTGGGCGACGCCGTTTCCAAGGGCGCCAAGGTGGTGACCGGCGGTAAGCGTCATGCCCTGGGCGCGACCTTCTTCGAACCCACCATCGTGACCAACGTCACCACCGATATGCGTGTCGCCCGCGAAGAAATCTTCGGCCCGGTGGCTCCGCTGTTCCGCTTCAGCACCGAAGCTGAAGCCGTGAAGATGGCCAATGATACCGAATTCGGTCTGGCCGCTTATTTCTACGCCCGCGATGTCGGCCGGATCTTCCGCGTTTCGGAAGCTTTGGAATACGGCATGGTCGGCGTCAACGAAGGCATCTTGTCCACCGAAGTCGCCCCGTTCGGCGGCATCAAGGAATCCGGTATCGGCCGCGAAGGCTCGAAGTACGGGATCGATGACTTCATGGAACTGAAATACATCTGCCTGGGCGGCCTGGACGCGTAAGGCGTCCGACCTCTCTGTTTATCAGAAGGAGCATTTAAGATTATGAGCAAGAACGCCAATCTTCAGGCCCGCCGTGTTGCCGCCCTCCCGCGCGGCGTTTCGACCATGCTGCCGGTGTTTGCCGCCAAGGCCGAAAATTCGGAAATCTGGGACGTTGAAGGCAACCGCTACATCGACTTCGCTTCGGGCATCGCCGTGGTCGGCACCGGCCACCGTCACCCCAAGGTCGTCGAAGCCGTGCGCGCTCAGTTGGACGCCTTCAGCCATGTCTGCGTTCAGGTCACGCCCTATGAAAGCTACATCGCCCTGGCCGAAAAGCTGAACGATCTGGCCCCGATCGCTGGCGAAAAGAAGACCATCTTCGTGACCACCGGCGCCGAAGCCGTGGAAAACGCCGTCAAGATCGCCCGTGCCGCCACCGGTCGTCCCGGCGTGGTCGCCTTCTCGGGCGCGTTCCATGGCCGCACCATGATGACCATGGCGCTGACCGGCAAGGTTGCCCCCTATAAGATCGGCTTTGCCCCGCTGCCGGGCGACGTCTATCACGTGCCGTTCCCCGACGCTTATCATGGCGTGACCGAAGAAGTGTCGCTGAACGCCCTGAAGACCCTGTTCAAGGCCGACATTGATCCGCAGCGCGTTGCCGCCATCATCATCGAGCCGGTGCAGGGCGAAGGCGGGTTCAACCCGGTCACCAAGTCGTTCTTCAAGAGCCTGCGCGACATCTGTAACGAACACGGCATCCTGCTGATCGCCGACGAAGTGCAGACCGGCTTTGGCCGTACCGGCACCCTGTTCGCCACCGAACAGTCGGGCATTTCGCCGGACCTGATCACCGTCGCCAAGAGCCTGGGCGGCGGCTTCCCGATCTCGGGCGTGATCGGCCGTGCCGACATCATGGACGCCCCCAATCCGGGTGGTCTGGGCGGCACCTATGCCGGCAGCCCGCTGTCCTGCGCCGCCGCGCTGGCCGTGCTGGATGTGATCAAGGAAGAAAAGCTGTGCGATCGCGCCAAGGTCATCGGCAAGATCATCACCGACCGCTTCAACAAGCTGGCCGCCACCAATCAGTTCTCGGTCATCGGTGATGTCCGTGGCCTGGGCGGTATGGTCGCCGTCGAACTGGTCAAGGACCGTACCACCCGTGAACCGGCTGCCGATCTGACCAAGGCCCTGGTGGCCAAGGCCGCCGAACGCGGTCTGATCCTGCTGTCGTGCGGTGTGTACGGCAACGTTATTCGCTTCCTGCCCCCGCTGACCATTCCGGAAGCGGTGTTGAACGAGGGTCTCGACATCATCGAGAAGACCCTGGGCGAACTGGTTGCTGCGGCCTGAGCCATCCCATCGCCTTGCTGCAGCAGGGCGGCGCGGTAGGTTGCCTGTCCGCTCGCGCCGCCCAACGCTCCCTACTGGACCGTTCCCGCTTTCGCGGGGACGGTCGCTTTTTTTTAGAGATTTTTCAGCCTATGCCACATTGTTATCAGGTTGGCAATCCTGGGTTCCCAGGTTGGCCCTCCTGGGAGCAATGTCCATGCGCATAACTGATCTTCCCTTCGGCGTCACCGACTGGGATAAAATCGAGCCGGTGGAACATAAAGGCGAGCAGGGCAGCGCCTTTTGGCGGACCTGCCAGTTCGGTCCGGTCAGGGTGCGCATGGTGGACTACACCCCCGGTTATCTGGCCGATCATTGGTGCGTGAAGGGGCATATCCTTTTATGTCTGGAAGGCAGTCTGACCACCGAACTGCAAGACGGCAGGGTCTTTACCCTGACTCCAGGAACCAGCTATCAGGTGGCTGACAATGCCGAACCCCACCGGTCCAGGACCGAGAGCGGGGCCAAGCTGTTCATCGTCGATTGAAGGAAAGCCGTTCCCATGTCCGAAGCCCGTTTGAAAGCCAAGCTTTGGGTCCAGGCGGCTGTGCGGTCCGCCCTGTCTCAGGGGATGATGGCGGTGGTGGCACGCAAGGGGGACGAAGATGCGGGCGCGGTGCTGATCAAGCAGAACCTGATGGGCGCAGGCTTCAAGGTACTGACCCAAGTCCGCGACCCTGACGGCAATCCGGCCTGGATGGCAGGCACTGGGACCGACCCGGTGGAGGAAACCAAGGCCGACGCCTATATCGCCCGCCAGATCGACCGCGATTGGGATTTATGGGTGGTGGAAATTGAAGACCGGGACGGGCGTTTGCCGTTTCCCGCCAAGCTGGTCTGACGGTCAGCCGCTTTATTGATCCTGGGCGGCGTGGCAGACCGCTTCGATATTGTGCCCGTCGGGGTCCAGGACGAACGCCCCGTAATAATTGGGATGATAATGCGGCCGCAATCCGGGCGGGCCATTGTCGCGCCCACCCGCCGCCAGGGCGGCCTGATGGAAAGCATCCACCTCGGCCCGGCTGCGCACACGGAACGCCACATGGACCGGCGGCTGATTGGCTTGGCCCTGGCTCAGCCAGAAATCCGGCTTTCCCTGTTCACCAAAGCCCGCGAAATCGACGCTGCCGGTCACCGTCGCCGGAAGTTCGGCCAACAATTCATAGCCGAGGACGGCCAGCGCGGCGCGGTAAAACGCCTTGCTGGCCGCCAGATCGCGAACGGTGATGCCGATATGGTCGATCATGGGCTTTGTTATGCTCCGGCGATGGTCAGCCCGTCGATACGCAAGGACGGGGCGTCCATGCCGTGGGTTTTTTCCAGATCATTGGCGGCGGTGATGTTCAGGAACATCTCCTTCAGATTGCCCGCGATGGTGATTTCACTGACCGGATAGGCGATTTCGCCACCCTTGATCCAGAAACCCGCCGCGCCGCGCGAATAATCGCCGGTGATGCCGTTGACGCCCATGCCGAACAGTTCGGTGACGTAAAGGCCATCGGTGATGTCGGAAATCATCTCGCCCAGCGTGACGTCGCCCGGTTCCAGCCACAGATTGGTCGGCGAGGGAGACGGCGGCGAGCCGGTCCCGCGCGACGCATGGCCGGTGCTGGTCAGGCCCAGTTGACGGGCCGAGCGCAAATCCAGAAGCCAGGTGGTCAACACCCCGTCTTCCACCAGGGCGCGGCGGCGGTTGGCCACCCCTTCGCCGTCGCAGGGCTTGGAGCGCAGGCCGCGCGGCAGGTGGGGATCGTCGATGATAGTGATGCCTTTGGCGAAGATTTGCTTGCCCAGGCTGTCTTTCAGAAAGCTGGTGCCGCGTGTGATGGAAACGCCGTTGATGGCCCCGGCCAGATGGCCCAGAACCCCGCGTGAGACGCGGGTGTCGAACACCACCGGCACACGGGCGGTCTTGGCCTTGCGTGCACCCAGACGGCGCACGGCGCGATGACCGGCCCCATGGCCCACATCTTCAGGCTGGCGCAGATCGCTGAAATAGACGGCGGTGGAATAGTCGTAATCGCGTTCCATACCGCCCGAGGCGGCATCGCCCGCCAGGACCGAGGCGGAAATCTGCGAATTGCTGATCCAGTAGGAGGTGGAGAAACCGTTGGAGGCGGCCACCGCAATCTGCGAGCGGCCCCACCCGGCTTCCGCCCCTTCGGAATTGGTCACGCCCGGCACCGCGCGGGCGGCGTCTTCGGCCCGGTGCGCCCAGTCCACCAGAGTTTCCGGCGACGGTTCGGATGGGTCGCAAATGTCCAGGTCAGCGACGGGACCGGCCAACTGGTCGGGATCGGCCAGACCACAAAAGGGATCTTCCGGCACGGCACGCGCCATGGCGACCGCCCGCTCCACCAGTTCCGCCAAAGCGGCGGGCGAGCGGTCGGACGACGACACCATGGCCTGGCGCTTGCCCACCAAAACCCGAAGGCCGAGATCGCCACTTTCCGACCGTTCGACCTTTTCCGGCTTGCCCAGGCGGCACGATACCGACAAAGACGCGCTATCGACCAAAACGGCGTCGGCGGCGTCGGCCCCGGCGGTCCGCGCCTTGGCAATCAAATCGGTCAGCAAATCAAGCGGCTGATGGTCCGACATGACGATGGTTCCTTCCCTCTGACAGAGATTATTTTTTCCAGATCGGCGTGCCGCTGCCGGGCAGGCCATAGCTGGACCATTTACGGGTGACGTCGTCGATTACCGACTGATCCATGCGGATTTCCTGACCCCATTCGCGGTGGGTTTCGGGCGGCATCTTGTTGGTGGCGTCCAGCCCCAACTTGCCGCCCAAACCTGATTCCGGCGAGGCGAAGTCGAGATAATCAATCGGCGTGTTTTCAATCACCATGATATCGCGGGCGGGGTCCATGCGGGTGGACATGGCCCAGATCACGTCTTTCCAGTCGCGGGCATTGATATCGTCATCCACGACGATGACGAACTTGGTGTAGATGAACTGGCGCAGGAACGACCACACCCCCATCATGACGCGCCGGGCATGGCCCGGATAGGCCTTCTTGATGGAGACCACCGCGACCCGGTACGAACAGCCTTCGGGCGGCAGCCAGAAATCGACGATTTCGGGGAATTGCTGCTGCAAGAGCGGGATGAACACTTCGTTCAAACCCTCGCCCAGCACGGACGGTTCATCCGGCGGACGGCCGGTAAAGGTGGACAGATAAATGGGATCGCGCCGCATGGTGATGGCGCTGACGGTAAAGACCGGGAAGCGTTCGACCGAATTGTAATAGCCGGTATGGTCGCCGTAAGGGCCTTCGTCGCCGTATTCGCTCAGCGACACATGGCCTTCCAGCACGATTTCCGCCTGGGCGGGAACCTTCAGCGGCACGGTCTTGCAATCGACCAGATCCACCTTGCGCCCGCGCAGCAGGCCGGCGAACTGATATTCGGACAGGGTATCGGGCACCGGGGTGACGGCGGCCAGGATGGTGCCGGGATCGGCCCCGATCACCACGGCGACGGGCAAGGGTTCGCGCTTTTCCGCCGCCCAACGTTGATGATGCTGGGCCCCGCCGCGATGACGCAGCCAGCGCATCAAGGTGGTGTTCTTGCCCGTCACCTGCATACGATAGATGCCAAGATTGAAATTGTCGCGGCGGTCGCTGCCCTCGCCCTTGGGCTTGGGGCCTTGGGTGACCACCAAAGGCCAGGTGATCAGCGGGGCCGGTTCGCCCGGCCAGCAGCCTTGAATGGGCAGGCGCGACAGATCGATCTGATCGCCGGTCAAGACCACGTCCTGACAGGGCGCGCTGCTCACCGTCTTGGGCCGCATGGCCAGCACGTTCTTGACCAGGGGCAGCATTCCCCAGGCTTCGCGCAGGCCCGCAGGCGGTTCCGGCTGCTTCAGGAACGCCAGGGTCTCGCCCACTTCGCGCAATTGGCTGGGCTCGCGGTCCATGCCCCAGGCCACCCGTTCGACGGTGCCGAACAGATTGACCAGCACCGGCATCTCATAGGCCGAGCCGTCGGGACGGGTGACGTTTTCAAACAGCACCGCCGGGCCGCCTTCGGCCAGCAGACGGGTCTGGATTTCCGTCATTTCCAGATGGGCGCAAACAGGTTCTTTAACGCGGACCAAACGGCCTTCGGCTTCCAGCCGGGCCATGAAGTCGCGCAGAGAGGAATAAGGCATGGCATTCGCTTGTGATTTTGTGCCCGGCTATTGGAAAGCCAATAGGCGTTGACGTCAAGGCATCGTCGTTGCCCTGCTCGATCGTTAAATCATTTATCTATCCATAGACAATCTTGGGGAAAAGCCCGACTTCCTGTAAAAAGATATATATCGTCAGGCATTGTAAGGCGTGTGGGGGAACCGATCATGGAATTTTCCGGCAAGACCGATGAACGGGACGTCCGTTACCGCCGGTTGATCGAACTCGGCATCGCTTTGTCGTCCGAGCGTAATCATAACCGTCTGATGGAAATGATCCTGCTGGGGGCCAAGGATCTGACCAACGCCGATGGCGGCACGTTGTACCTGACTGGCGAGGATGGGGTCAGTCTGCGCTTCGAGATCATGCGCAATGACAGCCTGAACATCGCCATGGGCGGCACTACCGGAAATCCCATTCCGTTCCCGCCTTTGCGCCTTTATGACGAGGCGGGCAATCCCAATCACAAGAACGTTTCGACCCATTCGGCCCTGACCGGCAGCACGGTGGCGATTGCCGACGCCTATCACGCCGCGAATTTTGATTTTTCTGGTACCAAGATATTCGATTCCAAGACCGGTTATCGGTCCAAGTCGTTCCTGACGGTGCCGCTGAAGAACCATGACGCCGAAGTGGTCGGCGTTCTGCAATTGATCAATGCCCGCGACGAAACCGGCGCGGTGATCGATTTTCCCGCTGAAATCCTGGAACTGATCGAAGCCTTGTCCAGTCAGGCGGCAGTCGCCTTGGACAATCAGATGCTGCTGGATGCCCAGAAACATCTGTTCAAATCCTTCATTCAGGTGATCGCCAACGCGATTGACGCCAAGTCGTCCTATACCGGTGGGCATTGCCGCCGCGTGCCCGAACTGACCAACATGCTGACCCGCGCCGTGGCCGAAACCAGCGACGGGCCGTTTGCCGATTTCCACATGACCGACGACGAATGGTACGAGTTGGAAGTGGCGGGCGGTCTGCATGATTGCGGCAAAGTCACCACGCCGGAATATGTGGTCGATAAGGCCACCAAGCTGGAAACCATCTATAACCGCCTGCATGAAATCCGCACCCGCTTCGAAGTGGTCAAGCGCGATGCCGAAATCGCGTATCTGAAGGGCTGTCTGGCGGGCGGGGATCAGACCGAACTGGCCGCCGAACGCGACCGCACGCTGGCGCAGTTGGATGCCGATTACGCTTTTGTCGCTGAATGTAATGTGGGCGGCGAATTCATGGCTCCCGACAAGGTGGACCGGCTAAAACAGATTGCCGAGATCACCTGGCTGCGCACCCTGGACGACACCATCGGTCTGTCGTGGGAAGAAGCGCAGCGCAAGCCCAAGCC
>JASLCK010000208.1 GCA_030151865.1 Rhodospirillaceae bacterium
GTCTAGAGGCCTAGGACACCGCCCTTTCACGGCGGTAACAGGGGTTCGAATCCCCTTGGGGACGCCATCTTGATCAAGGATGGCTCACAAACGGCAAGCGAAAGCTTAGCCGTTTTTTTATTTCCGGCTTCCCTTCTTACATATTCCTGCTTCGGCTCTCCGCCTTTTGGCTGGGGGCATAGGATGCTTATGGCTTGATTCTACTGATATTCTTCTGTTGTTTCGACTTTTGATTAATACCTTGGATTATTAGGTCCTTACAATGTACGAGAGAATGGCCTTTGCCTAAAATGGTATGCTCACCGGGTTCAGAGAGGCAGGTGAGTCATGAAGTTCAAATCTATAAAAACAAAAATTGCCGTCTTATCCGTGATCTGTCTTTTGATCATGGCAGGCGCGTCAGTGGCGACATCTCTTTTCTTCTCGTCCAAGACTAATAGTTTTGTCGATGAGAAGGTGTCCAGTATTCTCGACCAGAAGACTAGGGATTATATGCTTTCGGTCGGATCTGGGCAGGCGGCCAAGATCCAATACCAATTCGACGTCGCCCTTCAGGTCGCCCGAACCCAGGCTTTACGCTTCTCGAACATCATTACCACCAAGGGCCGGGACGGCGTCGATAAGCGCGAGTTTCGTGCTTATTTCAACGACATGCTGAAATTTTTCCTGGAAGCCAATCCGACCTTCAACGGCACCTATTCGGCGTGGGAACCGAATGCCATGGATGGTATGGACGATGCTTACAAGAACAATCACGATGTTGGGTCGGACGCCACGGGGCGTTTTCTGGCCTATTGGACCCGTGGGGCCAGCGGTGCTATCGAAATCCAGCCCCTGGTGGAATATGACAGCCGCGACCTGCACCCCAATGGGGTGATGAAGGGCGGCTGGTATATCGGGCCGAAGGAAACCGGGCGGGAAAGTGTGCTGGGGCCGCTGCCGTACATCGTGCAAGGCAAAAGCGTGTTTCTTGCCACCATCTCGATCCCCATCGTGATGAACGGTAAGTTTGTCGGCGTGTCGGGGACCGACTTCAATCTGGAGTTTGTTCAGAAGCTTGCCAAAACCGCCAGCGAATCGGTGTTCGGCGGCAAAAGCGATGTGGTGATCTTGAGCGATCTGGGGCTGGTGATCGCCAATAGCAAGAACCCGGACATGATCGGGAAGACCTTTGCCAATTCCAGCCACACTTGGCAGGACGATTTGCAGGTCATTCACAGCGGTAAGGAAGCCGCATCATGGGATGGCGACACCTTGCGCATCTTTGCGCCGATCGCCCTGGGCAATACCGGCAAACCCTGGTCGGTGCTGATCACCGTGCCGCGCAGCGTGGTGATGCAGGAAGCCAACGCCTTGACCGCCGAACTGCAAGATAAGGCCAGTGGCACCATCGTTTGGCAGGTTCTGACCAGCCTGTTGGTGGCGTCGGGCGCCATTTTGGCCATGTGGGTCGTGGCCGGTGGTGTTTCGCGCCCCATCGTGTCGATGACGGTGGCGATGAAAAAGCTGGCGGCGGGCGATCTGCATGCCGACATTCCGGCACGCGGCGGGGCTGACGAAATCGGCCAGATGGCCGAAGCCGTGCAAATCTTTAAGGATAACGGGCTGGAGATGGAGCGGCTGCGCATCGAGCAGAAAGCCCAGGAAGAACGTACCGCCGCCGAGCGCAAGGCCCTGATGAACCAACTGGCCGATAATTTCGAGGCCAGCGTCATGGGGGTGGTTGAAGCGGTCTCGCAGCGGTCAACCGAGTTGAACAGCGCGGCGCAATCCTTGTCGGCTCTGGCGATCGAAAACGAACAGGAAGCCACGGCCGTGGCGGCGACGTCCGAGCAGGCGTCGATGAATGTGCAGACGGTTGCGTCGGCCACCACCGAACTGTCGTCGGCCATCAGCGAAATTGGCCGTCAGGTGATCGAGTCGGCCAATGTGGCCCGTTCGGCCGTCACCGAGGCGGAGAGGGTCAATCATCTGGTGGAAAATCTGGCGATTTCCGCCCAGAAGATCGGCGAGGTGGTGGATCTGATCGACAGCATTTCCAGTCAGACCAATCTGCTGGCCTTGAATGCCACCATCGAAGCGGCGCGCGCTGGCGATGCGGGCAAGGGCTTCGCCGTAGTCGCCAACGAGGTCAAGAGCCTGGCCAACCAAACCGGCCGCGCGACCGAGGAAATTGGCGGTCAGATTATTTCCGTCCAACAGGCCACCAAGGAGGCGGTGGGGGCCATCCAGGCCATCACCAGCACCATCAACCGTATCAGCGAAATCTCGTCGAGTATTTCCTCTGCGGTCGAAGAGCAAGGGGCGGCGACCGAGGAAATCGCCCGCAATGTTCAGGAAGCCTCGAACGGCGTGGGCGATGTCAGCAGCCGTATCGGCAATGTTACCCGCGCTTCCACCGAAACCGGCAGTGCTTCCGGTCAGGTTTTGGATGCCGCCAAGCAATTGCTGGAACAGTCCCGTCACCTGAAGGCCGACGTGGAGGGCTTTGTCAGCCGCATCCGCGCCAGTTGATCTGGTTTACGATCTGAAAAAAAGGGGCGGCCTCCGTAGGGAGGCCGCCCCTTTTATTGCTTCCACCCCGTCCCTTAGAGCCGATTCCGATCAATCGGGGGATTGGCTCTGATTTTGTGTCAAACGGCCCGTTCCAGGCCCGCTCAAACGCCGCGCGGGCTTATCGCATTTTCGATCTGACTCAATCAGATCAAAATCTGCTCTCGGGGTCAGGCCTTGCGGACGTCGCTCAGGAAATGGGTGACCATATCCTTCAGGCTGGTGGCTTCCTGGGCCAGGGAGCGCGACGCCCCCAGCACCTGTTCCGCCGCTTCTCCAGTTTCCGACGCCGCGTGAGTCACGCCTTCGATATTGCTGCTGACATGCTGGGTGCCGGTAGAGGCATGCTGCACGTTGCGGGCAATTTCGGCGGTGGCGGCGGATTGTTCCTCGACCGATGCGGCAATGGCGGTGGCAACCTGATGGATTTCACTAATCCGGTTGACGATCCCGCCAATGGCGCCCACGGCTTCCTGGGTGGCGCTTTGTACGGCGGCGATCTGGTTGCCGATTTCTTCGGTGGCCCGCGCCGTTTGGTTGGCCAGATTCTTGACCTCGCCCGCGACCACGGCAAAGCCTTTGCCTGCTTCCCCGGCCCGTGCCGCCTCGATCGTGGCATTCAAGGCCAGCAGGTTGGTCTGACTGGCGATATCGTTGATCAGATTGATCACCTCGCCAATGCGGTTCGAGGTTTCGGCCAAGCCTTTGACGGTTTGGTTGGTGCGATTGGCTTCTTCCGACGCAGCTTGCGATGCCCGGCTGGCCTGTTCGACCTGACGGCCGATCTCCTGGATCGAAGCGGACAATTCTTCAGCCGCCGAGGCAACGGTCTGCACGCTGCTGGCCGCTTCGTCGCTGGCGGCGGAAACGGTGGCGGCTTGACGGTTGGTCTGTTCAGCATTGGCCGACATGGCTTGCGCGGTGGCTTCCATTTCCGTGGCGGCCCCGGCGACGGTGTCCAGAATGCGGGCGACGTCGCGGTCGAAATTGCTGGTCAGTTTTTCGATGGTTTCGGCACGCCTTTGCCGTTCTGCTTGCTCGGCAGCCTGTTCGGCGGCCAGCTTGTCGGCGCGGATGGCATTGTCCTTAAAGACCTGAACGGCATCAGCCATGGCGCCGATTTCGTCGCCGCGCCCCACCGATGGGATGGAAATGCTTTTATCGCCGTTGGCCAAGCTGCGCATGGCGGAGGTCATTGAAACCACCGGGGTGGCGATGGTGGAGCGAAAAACCAGAGCAAGGCCGATGGTCAAGGCAAACGTGACCGCCAGCAGGGTCAAGGTACTGGTGCGGGCGTTTTCGTAACTATTGGTTTGGACTTGGGCGGCTTGCAAGGAACCTTGATTGTTCAGCTCAATGCTTTTGACCAAAAGGGCGCGCATGTCATTGAAGAGAGGTAACGCTTCTTTTTTCACCAGAGTGAAGGCGGTGGCGTTGTCGTTCTGACGAGACGCTACCAAGACGCGGTCCTGAACAACTTGATAATCCCGGTATTTGGCGAGAAAGATCTGATAATTCTTTTTCTCTTCCGGCAGGGAAATCATCCCCTCATAAGTTAGTCTGGCCTTTTCCAGCGTATTGCGGTTTTCGACAATACGCCGATCCATTTCGGCAATTTCTTGCGAATCTTCAGCCAGAATGTGGGCCAGTTCGCTCCGGCGAAGTTCCAGGACTTGCTTGTCTAACTCATCTAAGGCTCGAATAGAGGGCAGCCAGTTTTCAGTAATGTCACGGCCTGCATCATGCATGGCGGACATTTTCTGTAATCCAAGAAGACCGCTGGTGGCCTGCAAAAGGAGTATCAGACCAAAAGCGATTCCAACTTTTAACATAATTTTAAAATTTGCAAAAATATTCACTGGATTGTCCTTCCGCTTGCCGGTGAGTCAGGTGTCAGGCTTTCCCTAGAGGTCCTGTAAACATCTTTATTTTATAGTTTTGATTGTATGGTGATTCAGATTTTGGCTTTTCTTTTGTTGTATCACCTCTGTCAGAGCTTTCCATAGTTCCTTTGTATATGTCTGAATTTTGCCATAAGAAGATGTTGTATCGTCTGAGTATGTCCCGTTTTAGTTTAGATTGATCCTTCATCGATTCATGGCGTTTATGGAATTTTACTTAATACGAATGGTGAAATTTCAAGGAATATTGTCTTTAAATGGGAAAAGTTTCTGAAATTCAGTGCTAGAATTCTATTTTCTTGAAACGCCAAGCAAAAACGCCCGGAGTTGATCTCCGGGCGTTCTGTACGGGGACCAGCTGGTCCCGAGAGTCTGTTTGTATTGCGCTTTGGTTTGGGGGGGGCGCCCTTACGCGCGCCGGAACCAATTTCCAAACAGATCCTTAAAGCCAAACAGATTCTTAAAGCCAAACAGATTCTTAAAGAACGTGCAGCTTCACATCGATGTTGTTGCGGGTCGCGTTGGAGTAGGGGCAAACCTGATGGGCTTGCGTGACCAGGGCCTTGGCTACTTCGTGATCCAGGCCGGGCAGCGACACTTCCAATTCCACCGTCAGGCCAAAGCCGCCTTCGCTGCGGGGGCCGATGCCGACAATGGCGGAAACGCGGGTATCGGCCGGAACTTGAACCTTGGTCTGGGCGCCGACAAACTTCATGGCGCCAATGAAGCAGGCGGAATAACCGGCGGCAAAAAGCTGTTCGGGATTATTGCCGGCCCCACCGGCCCCACCCAATTCCTTCGGCGTCGCCAGATCGATTTCCAGGCTGCCGTCTTCGATGACGGCACGGCCGTCGCGGCCACCGTAAGCAGTGGCGCTGGTGCGGTAGAGAACGTTGACGGACATGATCTTTGTCTCCTGGTGATGAATGCGTCTGGCATTTTGTATAGTGCACAATTTGATTGTGTGCAATATAAATTTGCGCGATGAATTTGCCTGTTCCGACGAGAGGGCTATAATCGCCCTTAAGAAACGGAGAAACCACCCATGCCGCCATCCTCGATCCCCCCGGCCCCTATCCCGTCGGCCCCGATCACCCCCGATACCGTCGCCCGCATGCCCGCCGAAAGCCTGCTGGATTTGGAAAACCAGTTGTGCTTTGCCGTCTATTCGGCATCCCATGCCTTTAATCGCGCCTATAAGCCGTTGCTGAAGGGGCTGGGGCTGACCTATCCGCAATATCTGGTGATGCTGGTGCTGTGGGAAATGGGGGCGGTCACGGTTGGCGATATCGGTAATCGCCTGATGTTGGATTCTGGAACCCTGACGCCCTTGCTGAAGCGCATGGAGGGGGCTGGGCTGGTGGATCGCCGTCGTGGCGCACAAGACGAACGGCAGGTCAAAATTTATCTGACCGAAAAAGGCCAGGCCTTGCGTGAGCAGGCGGTGGAGGTGCCGCGGACTTTGCTGTGCGCCATCGGTGACGATCTGGAAGATTTGACCAGCCTGCGCCGCGATCTGCAAATTTTGCGCAATCGGCTGGAAGCTTTGGGTTGACAAAAAAAGACGCCGTTTCGGGCGTCTTTTTCATAAGGGGCGATGGGGTCGGTCCGCAGCGTCAAGCCTTATTCCAAGGCCCGTAATTGAGCGCGGAGGTCGTCGATCTTAATGACCAGATCCTCGATGCCCAAAGCCACTTCATAGTCAGAGCGTTTGGCAAACAAGGCGGTGCGCTGTTCGGGCGACGCGGCGTGCTTCAATTCTTCGTTCAGTCCGGCTTCAAAGTCGGCGAACAGGTGCAGGGCATGATCCAACTGGATATCCAGTTGCTTGATCTGTTGACGGATGGCTTCGGCGCTGTGGCTGGTGGTCATGGCGTCGCCTTACGGTTTTTCTGGAGCCGATTCCGATCAATCGGAATCGGTCCTGGTTTTGTCTCAAACGGCCCGTTCCGGGCCCGCTCAAACGCCGTGTGGGCTTATCGCATTTTCGATCTGTTCCAGTCAGATCGAAATCTGCTCTAAGTGGGTTCCAATCCCAGGGTTTCCACGGCGATCCGGGCGGCGGCATCCTCGATTCCCGACATCGAGGCAAGGAACATCGCCGCGGCGGTGATTCCTTCCCGATGTGCGGTGTCCGACGGATGGCCTTGCGCCATGGCTTCCGACACGGTTTCGTCGTAAGCCTCGGCGATCATTTTGCGGGTAGGTTCATCCATGGCCCGCCCTCAATAGCTGGCGCGCATGGTGCGTTCGACATCCTGGGGGGAAATATCCCGTCCCAGAATCCGGGTCGAAACTTTGGCGGCTGCGCTCAAGACCGCAACCAAGGCGCGATGCCCACTCAGTCCCTTGTCCTTGGCAGACAAAGCGGCTTCGGCATAAGCGCGCCGGATGATCGTATCGTCATCGGTCATTTTTTTTGGAACCTGCGGAGTTCAATCTCTTACGGTCCCAGCCCGACGCGGACACTACCACTGTAGAGGCGTCATTTGCCACCCTGCAAATCAAGACAATGGCATGGCTGCCAACTATCCAAAATGTGGGGGAGCCTATACGAGAGGTTTAAACTTCTGCAGAATTTTTAATCTCTTTAACATTGTTTGGGAATTCTAGCGCTTTCCTGCCAAGAGGTTTTTCAAGATTGATGGATCACATCAGGATTTGCATTCCAGGTTGATCCGGTCCGGGCAACGCATCGGTTGCCGAGCCCAGCGGGCGATGCATGATCACGACATCGATCCAGCGGCCAAATTTCAATCCGACGCCGCGCAACACACCTTCCTGGCGGAAGCCCAGCTTACGGTGCACTCCGATTGATCCTTGGTTGGCGGAATCGCCGATAATGCCGATCATCTGACGGTAGCCAAGCGCGGTGCAGCGTTCCACCAGCGCGCCCAGCAAGGCGCTGCCCAGGCCGCGACGCGAAACCGTTGGGGCAACATAGATGGAATCTTCCAGTGTGTAGCGATAGGCCGTGCGGAAGCGGAACGGGCCAGCATAGGTATAGCCCAGCACTTCACCGTCCACCTCGGCCACCAGATAGGGCAGGCCGCGCAACAGGGTCTTGGCGCGGCGGGCTTTCATTTCCTCGACCGTGGGGGGCACTTCCTCGAAGGTCGCGCAACTGCGGGTGACGTAATAGGTGTAAATGGCCTGGATGGCCGTCATGTCGTCTTCGGTGGCGTCGCGGATAATCGGCGGGGCAAGTTCGGTGATCATGGGATCATGTCCATGGCGGGAATGGCGGTAAGGGCGGCGATCAGCAGCCCAAGATCATGCTGCAACAGGTCGAAGGCGGGACTTCGTCGGGCGTGGGAATATTCGTCCATGTAAAGTCGCCGGTTGGTTTCGATTTGCAAGACATGCACCCCCTTGGCCGGGTTGCCGTAATGACGGGTGGTATAGCCGCCCGCATAAGGGGTGTTGCGCACCACCCGGTGGCCCTGACGGCGCAGGGTGTGTTCCACCGTGCGGGTGATGAAGGGGGCGCAGGACGAACCAAAGCAGTCGCCCAACACGAAATCCACGCGCGCCGCGCCGGCATCGGCTTCCAGCGGTGTGCCGATGGACGGCATGGAGTGGCAATCGATCAGCAGGCAGCAGCCGAACAGATCGACCGTTTCATCGATCAGGCGTTTCAAGGCGGCGTGATAGGGGAAGTAAAGGCGGCGGACCCGCTGTTCGGCCTCATCGAACGACAGCTTGCGGCGATAGATGTCGGCCCCGGTCGCCACTACCCGGGCGATGGTGCCCAGCCCGGCGGCGACGCGCACACTGTCGTGATTGACATAAGTCGGCAGGGGGCCGTCGAACATCTCGGGGTCCAGTTCCCAAGGTTCGCGGTTGACGTCGAGATAGGCGCGCGGGAACAAGGCGCGCAGCAGTGGCGCGCCATGCCGGGGCGCGGCCCCAAACAGTTCATCGACATAGCTGTCTTCGGACCGGCGCAGCGATTGCGGGTCCAGGGCCGAGGCGTTGAGAAAGTCGGTGGAGTAGAAACTTCCACTATGGGGTGACGCAAATACCAAGGGTGCGCGCTCGACGACCGGCGCGATGATTTCCAGAACCTGGGAAAGCGGCTCTTGGCGAGGCGTTGTGTCCATATGATCCGGTTTAGATCAAATGCCTGCCGATGTCACCCCTTGGCGGGGTTTGCAAAAAAAACTTCGGCTTTGTGATTTTTTCTGTTGCCAAGGTCCCGATACCCGGTTAAAAGCACGGCCCACGACGACGCGACGGCAAACACGAAACGCCGCAGCGACCGTCAGAAAGGGCGCTTAGCTCAGCGGGAGAGCACTTCCTTGACATGGAAGGGGTCACAAGTTCAATCCTTGTAGCGCCCACCATCGAA
>JASLCK010000115.1 GCA_030151865.1 Rhodospirillaceae bacterium
AAAATGCTTAAAGACTATGCAGCTTGCGGCAATCTTTGGAAAAGATGAATTTCCCGGCTCCCGTTGGCGGCGCATCGCTATATACTTCGCGGCTCCCGTTTCTCCACGCGGCCCGAGACATGCAGACCAAGATCAAAAATCAACGTGCCATCATCGACCGGCAAGAGGTTGCCGCCCAACTGAATGCGGTGGTCGAGGACGGCTTGGTCAAGCAAAAGCGCCGCGCCCGCGTGCTGGAAATCCTGAAGGGCGTGTTCACGACAGGCTATGGCGAAATCCGCCAGCGGTTCGAGATCGGCTCGAACCAGGGCACTGAGACGGTGCGTGAACATTGCTTCCTGGTCGATCAGATCGTGCGGGTCATCCATGACTTCGCGCTGGAACATGAATATCCCGTCGGTGTGCGTACCACCGGTCAGGTCATGGGGGTGGCAGCGGTCGGCGGTTATGGGCGCGGCGAGTTGGCCCCCAAATCCGACATCGATCTGTTGTTCCTGCTGCCCTACAAGCGTACCTCCCACGCCGAGCAGGTGGTGGAGTACATGCTTTATATGCTGTGGGATCTGGGGCTGAAGGTAGGCCACTCGACCCGCACCGTCGATGAATGCATCCGTCAGGCCAAGGGCGATCTGACCATCCGCACCGCGCTGTTGGAGGCACGGTGGATTTGGGGCGATCAGGGCCTGTTCGACGAATTGAAGAAGCGCTATCGCACTGAATTGGTGGCGGGCAGTCAGGAAGAGTTCGTCGAAGCCAAGCTGGCCGAACGCGACGAACGCCACGCCAAGCTGGGCGAAGCCCGCTATGTGCTGGAGCCCAATATCAAGGAAGGCAAGGGGGGCTTGCGCGATCTGCACACCCTTTATTGGATTGCCAAATATCTCTACGCCATCACCGATATCCGCGAACTGGTGGGGCTGGGCGCGTTGTCGGAGGAAACCGCCAACCGCTTCACCAAGGCCCAGGCCTTTTTGTGGACGGTGCGCTGTCATCTCCACTATCTGACCGGGCGCGAGGAAGACCGGCTGACCTTCGATGTGCAGCAGGAAATCGGACGGCGCATGAACTATACCGACCACGGCGGCACGCTGGGGGTCGAACGCTTCATGAAGCATTACTTCCTGATCGCCAAGGATGTCGGCGATTTGACCCGCATCTTCTGCTCGCTGTTGGAAGACCAGCATAAGCGTAAGCCCAAGCTGCGGCTGGCCTCGCTGTTGCGTACCAAGAAGATCGACGGTTTCCGCCTGGAAGGCGACCGGCTGGATGTGTTCGCCGAAGATGATTTCGAGCGCGAACCCATCAAGATGATCCGCCTGTTCCATTCGGCCCACGCCCATGGGCTGGACATCCATCCCCGCGCCATGTCGCTGGTGACGCGCAATCTGCGCCGCATCGACAACAAGGTGCGCCTGGACCCGGAAGCCAACCGGCTGTTCGTGGAAATGCTGTGTTCCAAGAAAGACCCCGAACGGGCTTTGCGCCATATGAACGAAGCCGGTCTGCTGGGGCGCTTCATTCCTGATTTCGGGCGTGTCGTGGCACAAATGCAATACGACATGTACCACGTCTATACGGTGGACGAGCACACCATCCAGGCGCTGGGCATCCTGCATCGTCTGGAACAGGGGTTGCTGGCCCAGGAAGCCCCCGCCTCTACCGAGGTGATCCACCACATCATTTCCCGCCGGACCTTGTATCTGGCGACGTTCCTGCATGACATCGCCAAGGGCCGCAACGGCGACCATTCCGAGTTGGGGGCCGAGATCGCGCTCAAGCTGGGGCCGCGCCTGGGGCTGAATGACGAGGAAACGGAAACCGCAAGCTGGCTGGTGCGTCATCACCTTTTGATGACCAAGACCGCTTTTAAGCGCGATATCGACGATCCCAAGACCATCGCCGATTTTGTCGCCGTGGTGCAAAGCCCGGAACGCCTGAAGCTGCTGCTGGTTCTGACAGTCGCCGACGTGCGCGCCGTCGGCCCCAATGTTTGGAACGCCTGGAAGGCCGGCCTGCTGCGCGAATTGTATGAACGCGCCCTGGACATGATGTCGGGCGGCATCGGCGTCGAGAAACGCCAAGCCCGGGTCGAAGCAGCACAGGCCGCCCTGCGCGTTGCCCTGGTGGCTCAGAATTGGACCACCGAACAGATCGATCAGCATATCGGACGCGGCTATCCGTCCTATTGGGTGTCGTTCGACCCAGACAGCCATCTGCGTCACGCTCTCTTGGTGCGTCAGGCGGAAAAGAGCGGCGCGCCGCTGACCGTCGAAAGCCGTATCGACGAATCCCATGCGGTCACCGAAATCACCATCTATACCGGCGACCATGCCGGTCTGTTCTCGCAGATTGCAGGGGCCATGGCGCTGTCGGGGGCGTCGATCGTCGATGCCAAGGTCATCACCATGACCAACGGTATGGCCTTGGATAGCTTCTTCATCCAGGATTTGGACGGCAAAGCCTTTGAAGGCGGATCAAAGCTGGCCAAGCTTTCGACCAATGTCGAACAGGCCCTGAGCGGCAAGCTGTGGCTGGACCGGGAAATCAAGCAGCGGCGCAATTCCCAGCAAAACCGGACCCGCGTCTTCAAGGTGCCGCCGCGTGTGCTGGTGGATAACAAGGCCAGCGCGACCCATACGGTGATCGAACTGAATGGGCGTGACCGTGTCGGGCTTTTGTATGATGTGACGGCTGCGATGACGCGGCTGTCTTTACAGATTTCCTCGGCCCATATTTCCACCTATGGCGAACGGGTGGTCGACGTGTTCTATGTCAAGGATGTGTTCGGCATGAAGGTCGATCACGAGCGCAAGACCAAGGAAATCCAGGATGCCCTGCGCGCTGCCCTGCGCGAAGGCGGTATCTGCGACCCTGCGTCCGCCTTGCCCAGCCGGGCCTCGGCGTAAGGGGCGGCGAATCGATGAGTCTCGGAAAGGCTATTGCCACCATTGGCGGCTGGACCATGCTGAGCCGCGTCACCGGTCTGGTACGCGAAATGCTGGTGGCCCGCTATCTGGGGGCGGGCATGGTGTCGGATGCTTTCTTCGTGGCCTTCCGCCTGCCCAACCTGTTTCGCAGCCTGTTTGCCGAGGGGGCATTCAATCCGGCTTTCGTACCGCTTTTTGCGGGCAAGCTGGAGGGTGAAGGGCGCGATGCCGCCAAACTGTTCGCCGAACAATGTTTGGCGGTGCTGACCTGGACCTTGCTGGTGTTCGTCGCCCTGATGGAAATGGGCATGCCGTGGGCCATGTATGTGCTGGCCCCCGGTTTTGGCGATATGCCGGGCAAGATGGAACTGGCGACCGAGCTGTCGCGTATCACGTTCCCTTACCTGCTGCTGATTTCCATGGTGTCGCTGCAAAGCGGCGTCTTGAATGCCCTGGGGCGTTTCGCGGCGGCGGCGGGCACACCGGTGTTGCTGAATGTGACGGCGGTGGCGGTGCTGGTGGCGCTGGCGCCCTATACCGCGACGCCGGGCCATGCCATGGCCTGGGGGGTGTTCGCCTCCGGCCTGTCGCAATTCGCCTGGCTGGTCTTTTCGGTGCGCAAGGCGGGCATGCAGCTGGCCTTTGTCCGTCCGCGCCTGACGCCCGAGGTCAAGACCATGCTCAAGCGCGTGGTGCCCGGCGCGCTGGGGGCGGGGATGTATCAGGTCAACCTGACCATCAACACCATGATCGCGTCGGGCGTAGCCAATGGCGCGGTCAGCTATCTGAATTATGCCGAACGGGTCAACCAACTGCCGTTGGGTGTGGTCGGCGTGGCGGTGGGCACCGCCCTGTTGCCGTTGCTGGCACGCCAGTTGCGGGCGGGCGAGGAAAATGCGGCCCAGGAATCGCAAAACCGCGCCATGGAAATGAGCCTGCTGCTGACGCTGCCCGCCACGGCGGCGCTGGCGGCCATCGCTTATCCCATCATCTCGGTGCTGTTCGAGCGGGGATCCTTTACCGACGCCGATTCCCACGCTGTTGCCCCGGCCCTGATGCTTCTGTCCTCGGGCCTGCCCGCTTATGTGCTGATCAAGGTATTGACGCCCGGTTTCTTTGCCCGCCAGGACACGCGCACCCCGATGCGCGTCGCCGGGTTGTCGATGGTGGTCAATGTGGTGCTCAACCTGTCCTTGGTCAGTTCGCTCAGTTACCTTGGCATGGCGTTGTCCACATCGGTGTCGGCGTGGTTGAACGCCGTGCTGCTGGCGGTTCTGCTGAAGCGTCGCGGCTATCTGCGCTTTGACGCGCGGCTGTTGTCGCGGTTGCCGCGCATTGTCCTGGCCTCGGCCCTGATGGGCGGTGTGCTGGCGGCGGCGGGCTGGCTGTCGCGTGACTTGCTGGCCGTGCCTGGCTTACGGTTTGCCGTTCTGGGCGCCTTGGTGGCGCTGGGGCTGGTAACCTATGGCGCGGCGGTGTTCGTCACTGGTGCGGCCCGTCTGTCCGAACTGAAATCCATGCTGCGGCGGCGCAAAGCGTGAAGCGGGTTGACCCGCCCTTTGCGTTGGAGTACGCGAAAGTCCTTATTCTGTCCCCAGGAGCCTGTTTGAAATGAACCGCATCTTCTCCGGCGTTCAGCCGACCGGTAATCTGCATCTCGGCAATTATCTGGGCGCGGTGCGCAACTGGGTGCGCTTGCAGCATGACTATGAATGCGTCTTCTGTCTGGTGGACATGCATGCCATCACCCTGTGGCAGGACCCGGCCGCCCTGCGTGCCCATACCCGCGAAGTTGCCGCCGCCATGCTGGCCGCCGGGGTGGATGCCAAGAAGCATATCCTGTTCAATCAGAGCGCCAATCCCAACCATGCCGAACTGGCCTGGATCTTCAATTGCGTCGCCCGCATCGGCTGGTTGAACCGCATGACCCAGTTCAAGGACAAGGCGGGCAAGAACCGCGAGAACGCCTCGGTCGGTCTTTACGCCTATCCCAATCTGATGAGCGCCGACATCCTGCTCTACAAGGCCACCCATGTGCCGGTGGGCGAGGATCAGAAGCAGCACCTGGAACTGGCCCGCGACACCGCGCAGAAGTTCAACAACGATTATGGCGTCGAATTCTTCCCGCAGCCCGAGCCGCTGATTTTGGGGGCTGCTACCCGCGTGATGTCCCTGCGCGACGGCTCGAAGAAGATGAGCAAGTCCGACGAGTCCGATTATTCGCGCATCAACATGACCGATGACGCCGATACCCTGGCTCTGAAGCTGCGCAAGGCCAAGACCGACCTGTTGCCGGTTCCAGCCTCGGTCGAGGAATTGGAAGGCCGCCCCGAAGCCGCCAACCTGTTGGGCATCTGGGCGGCGCTGTCCGACGGCAGCCGCGAAGACGCCATGGCCCGCTTCGGCGGCCGTCAGTTCTCGGAATTCAAGAAGGAACTGACCGATCTGGCGGTCGAGGTGTTGGGCCCGATCAATTCCGAGATGAAGCGCCTGATGAACGACGTCGCCCATATCGACGCCTTGCTGAAGGACGGCGCCGAACGCGCCCGCGCCCTGTCGGCCCCGATCATGGCCGATATCAAGGATATCGTCGGCTTCCTGCGTTAAGCGGTTACGCCGGGGCGCTCACTTTGATCGGTGCTGCGTCCCGGCGTACCCCAGGTTACAGACTTGCTGGTATTTTAAGGTCCGCTTCCAACGGTTCGCGTCCAGGGGATCGCCGTCGATGACTGATCAGGAACAGATTCCACTGCCGCCCGAGGGCGACTTCTACGATCCGCGCATCGAGACGCATCCGCGTCGGCGCTGGTGGATTTTGGCGGTTATCGCCTTGGTTCTGGCGGTGCTGCTCTATTATCCGCTAGCGGCCTGGCAGGCCAGCGTGATCGATGACGATCTGACCTTCTCGGTGGAAAGCCAAGCCGGGCAAAGCCGGTCGGTGGCCATTGCCGCCGCGCTGCTGCATCGCGAAGTCGATGAACATGGCTGGACTCCCAACGACCCGCCCTTCATGCCGTCGGGCCTGTTGGACGATATGCCTGCTTTCCAGATGGGGATCGCCGACGGGGTGGCGCGTTTCATCAACGCCCTGGATATGACCCAACGGCAGAATGTCCCCAATGGCGAGTTGCAACAGGCTGCCTCGCTTTTGCATTACCCGCCGGATGTCTGGGTGGTCGAGCCATCGGCTTTCTGGAAATCGGTGACGTCTTCCGATGATCAGTATGCCGCTGCCGCCAAGGCTCTGGATGCTTATGAAAAGGCATTGGGGCAGGGTCAGGCCAGTCTTGACCGCCGCCCCGAGGTGCTGGTTGCGGTTCTGACCGCCATGAACGAACAGTTGAAGGAGCAGTCGGGGCATCTGGCTTCGCCGGTGACCAAGGGGGGCGGCTGGCTGATGCGCCGCGCCGCTGTGCGGTATTACGGGGCCAAGGGCCGCGCCTATGCCGATGCGTTGATCCTGCGGGAACTGGCCCAGGATTATGCCCCGCTGCTGGAAGAACGCAAACTGACCGAACAGTGGAAACAGGTGCAAACCGCCCTGGAACGGGCTGCCAAGCCGCGTCCTTGGGTGGTGTTGGCGGGTGGGGCGGATTCGACGTTCGTGCCCAACCATCCTGCCGTGCTGGGTTTCCATCTGATGTGGGCGCGTGAGCAGATCAAACCGCTGATCGAGGCGTTGCGCTGATGCCCCGTCCGGGACGCCGTTTCGTCTCGCGGATTTATCCGTGGGTCCGTCTGGCGGCCCTGTTGCTGATCTTTTATCCCTCCGGCTGGGTTGCGGCTCAGGAAGCCGATCCCCTGGTGGCCGATCTGTCGGAACATCTGGTGGCAATCACTACCGGCTTTTCCGGGGCCAATGTGTTGCTGTTCGGCGCGATCGAGGGTGATGGCGACGTTATCGTCGTGGTGCGTGGTCCGACCCGCCCAGAAACCGTGCGCCGCAAGGAACGGATCGCGGGCATCTGGGTCAACCGCGCCCAGGCGCAGATCAACGATGCCCCGGTTTTTTATCGGGTGTCGGCGACCAAACCCTTGGATCAGGTCGCGCCGCTGGCCCTGCTGGACCGTCACCAGATCGGTGCGGATCATCTGGTGCTGCATATCCGCCGCCATGATGAAAGTGCCAGCGAGGACGATTACCGCGCCGCATTGTTGCGATTGAAGCAGCGGGCCGGATTGTACGGGGATGGGGCCGGGTCGGTCAGTGTTCTGGGTGGGCGCTTGTTCCGCGCCGAGATGTCTTTCCCGGCCAATGTGCCGACCGGCACCTATATGGTGGAGGTCTATCTGGTGCGCGACGGTCAGGTGATCAGCGCCCAGACGACGCCCCTGATCGTCAGCAAGATCGGGGTGGGGGCCGAAGTTTTTGACTTCGCCAACAAACAGGCGGCACTCTATGGGCTGGTCGCCATCGCCTTGGCGGCCGGAGCGGGGTGGCTGGCGGCTGTGGCGTTCCGCAGAGGATAGGATGATGGGTCTAGACGCACGCACGTTCCTGGTGGTGGTCGACGATACTGACGAAATGCGGGCCGCCCTGCGTTACGCCTGTCGTCGCGCCCTGCATACGGGCGGACAGGTGGCGTTGCTGCGGGTGATCGCTCCAGCCGAATTTCAGCATTTTGCCTCGATCGGCGATTTGATGCGCGAAGAAGCCCGTCAGGAGGCCGAAGCCCTGCTGCACAAGATGGCTGGCAAGGTTCAGGACATGTCCGGCCATACCCCGGTGCTTTATGTGCGCGAAGGCAATGCCCGCGACGAGTTGCTGGGCCTGATCGCCGAAGAGCCGGATATCTCGATCCTGGTTTTGGCTGCGGGTACCGGGTCCGATGGGCCGGGGCCGCTGATCTCCGCCCTGGCGGGCAAAAGCATCAATCGCCTGCGCGTGCCGCTGACGATCGTTCCAGGCTCCTTGGGGGACGAGGCGATCGACGCCCTGACCTGATGTTGCAATGACCCTGCTTTCCACCGACAAAGATGCGCCGGAGCCTTGGCGGCCGCGTTCGCATCACATCACCTTATTGGCGCTCCTGTTGGCCTTGCTGGTCAATGCGGCGTTTCTCTATCTGCTTGACTACAAGCCGCCTAAGAAGCCCGATCCCGAGATGGCGGTGACGGTCGAACTGGCTCCGCAGCCTGCGCCCAAGCTGCCGGAAGCCCCCAAGGTCGAACCACCGAAGCCGCCTGAAGCGCCGAAGCCGGAAGTGAAGCCCGAGCCGCCCAAGGTCGAGCCGCCGAAACCCGAGGTGAAGCCGGAGCCCCCGAAAGTTGAGCCGCCGAAACCTGAGCCAAAGCCCGAAATAAAGCCACCGCCCAAGGTGACCGAGCCCAAACCGCTCTTCAACAAGCCGCCGCAATTGACCCAGGTCAAGCCGCCGCCGGTTAATTTGAAAGGCGGCAAGCTGGCCGATGAAAGCGCCGAGGGGCCAGGTGACGGTTTCCCCGGCAAGAAAGGGGCGGCCAAGGATCCTGGCACCCAGTCCCTGCGCGATGCCTTGTTGTCGCAAATTCTGCAGCTTTGGACCCCGCCAGAAGAGGCTCGCGGGCGTAATCTGGTGATCTCCTTTAAGGTGGATCTGCGCCGCGATGGCATGCTGGGGGCCCCCTATGCCGGGGATGAACCGTTGAATGTCGCCGCCGCCGTTGCCGATTGGAATAAAATGCCCCCCAACAGTCCGGCTCGCCCGTTGCTGGCCGGGTTGGTGCGGGCCATCCATATGGCCCAGCCCTTTCATTTGACGCCGGAAATGGCCGCCAAGGCTCCTTTGACCGTAACCTTGGATTTCGCCATAGACGATATTACGCGCTAGGTCTTGGGTGTCTTTTGGTTGCGTCCCGGACGGCTATTACCCGAGCGAAAGACTTGACTAATGGCGCGGCTTGAACCATGTGATGGCAAGGTTACAAGACCGTCCCCTGTTGATTGCCCCGTTTGGCTGCCCTTTGGGACGCGACGGCACATAGGAATAACGCCATGTTCATTCAGACCGAACACACCCCCAATCCCAACACTCTGAAGTTCCTGCCCGGCCGTGATGTCATGGGCCGTGGCACCGCCGATTACGCTTCGGCCGAAGCCGCCAAACTGTCGCCGCTGGCCAATCGTCTGTTCCAGGTCGAAGGGGTGACGGGCGTGTTCCTCGGGGCCGATTTCGTCACTGTCTCCAAGGCCGATGATACCGACTGGGATGTGCTGAAGCCGTTGGTGCTGGGCGCGATCATGGATCACTACACTTCGGGCATCGCCGCCGAGGAAGTGGCCCATGGTCACAGCGAATCCGAAGAGGACAGCGAGATCGTCGTCCAGATCAAGGAACTGCTTGATACCCGCGTCCGCCCGGCTGTCGCCAATGACGGCGGCGACATCGTTTTCCGGGCTTTCCAGGACGGTATCGTCTATCTGCACATGCAGGGCTCCTGCTCGGGCTGCCCCAGTTCGACGGCTACTTTGAAGCATGGCATTGAAAATATGCTGCGTTATTACGTCCCGGAAGTGCAGTCGGTTGAAGCTGTCGAATAAAGCCAGTTTTTTCCTGCTGTTGCGGGGTCGATGTCACATCGTAATGACGTCTGAATAGCTGTGTTTGATTTGTCAGTAACGGCTTGATTAATGATAGTTATCGCGACGCAACATACAAAATGTTGCGTCGCCTCTGTTTTGGCGTTATGGTCACCCTAACGCTGGGGAAGTCTTGGGGGATTCAAGGAGCAACTGGAGAGCGATTGAACTAATGCATCATAAAACCTGGACCACACTGCGCGACGGTTCTCTGCTGGCCACTTTGGCCATTGCGGTCGTCGGGCTGGTCGCCCTGGTTTCGAGCGGCTCGCCATCTCCGAAGATGAGCACGGCCCCTAAGCCGACTGCGGTCGCGCGGGGCAGCATGCCGCCAGTTACCTTCACTATCAAACAGTCCGAAACCCGCAATGCCACGCGTCTGATGGCCGCGTTCGACCGCATCGGTTATGACCTGAATGCTGTCGCCGCCGGGTATATTTCGGTTCCCCGCGTCTTGCTGGCGTCACTGCCGCCCGACATCGACGATATCGATGGTCTGGACGAACGCAAGGCGCTGTTCCTGCGCACCCTGTTGCCGGTGGTGCTGAACGTCAACGACCGCATCGGCGCGGATCGTGTGCATCTCTTGAAGGTGCGCGAAACGGTCAATGCCGGTGCCGCCCTGTCGCCCGAGGATGTGCAGTGGGTCATGGCTCTGGCTGATGCCTATGACCAGCCTGACGCCGACCTCGATGCCTTGGCCAAAAAGGTCGATGTCATTCCGCCCTCCCTTGCTTTGGCTCAAGCCATCGAGGAAAGCGGCTGGGGAACGTCGCGCATTGCCCGCGAGCAGAACGCTTTGTTCGGGCAGTTCGGCGCCGATGAAAGCGGCCAGTATTCTTATCGCAACTTTGCCAGCCTGAACGAGGCGGTGGAGTCTTATGCCCGCAATCTCAACACCCATCGGGCCTATCGTGAATTCCGCCTGGCCCGCGCCCGCATGCGTGGCAAGTCGGGGGAAATCGACGGCTTCCAACTGGCTGCCACGCTGCATCGTTATTCCGAACGGGGTGGCGATTACGTGGACAGTCTGCGCTCGATCATGAATGCCAATGGGCTGGATGCTTATGATGCGGCCCGCCTGAATGTGCGGACCGTAGCCACCATCGTCGCCAGCAACAACTGACGGCGAATGGTTCAAACAAAACGGGGCGCGGTGGGGTTTCCATCGCGCCCCTGTTTATGTGCCGGGTGTGTTTTGGGGGGGTGTCTTACAGAACGTGCGGCATCATCGGGGTTGGCAAGGCTGTGTCGCTGATCAACGGATAGCTGGCCCGCGCATTGAACAATTGATAGTGCCACCATTCATTGGTGTAAAAGTCCCATCCCGCCGTGGTCATGATGCCCATCAAAAGAAAGCGGTTGCGTTGCGCTTCCTGGGAAATCTGGGTGTTGCCGTGGTGGGATAGCGGGGTAAAGGCGTCGAACACGGTGCCCATGTCCAGCTCTTGGCCGGTGGCTTTGTCCACCAGGGTCAGATCGATCGCCGCCCCCCGCGAATGGGGAGAGCCGCGCCGGGGATCGGCCAGAAAGTCGGGATCGGGGGTATGGTTCCACAGCACCCACTGAGCTTCAGTGGGGCGGTAGGCGTCGAAGATGCGAAAGCGCAGCCCCAAGGCGGCGGCCAGTTCGATGGCGCGGGCTAAGTGCTTGGCGCCATCCTGATTAAGATAGCAGTCGGCGCGGGCATAGACCGCCTTGCCGGTGAAATTGTTGGGGGTGGCGTAGGCCAGGGCGATTTCCACATCGAAATCGGGGGGCTGAATGCGGACCAGGGCCATGATATGCGTTCAAACCTTTGCAGGACGAAAATTGGGCGGCAGTATAGCCCCGATTTCAGAAAGAAGCGGAAAAAGCGATCGTGACGGTACTGGCATTTGATTGTAGCACCCAATGTTGTTCGGCCGCTGTGCTGGACGATCAGGGCCGGGTGCTGGCCCATCGCAGCGCCGTTATGGCGCGCGGGCAGGCGGAAGCCTTAATGCCGATGATCGTCGCCACTCTGGCCGATGCCGGGCGGACCTGGGATCAGGTGGATCTGGTGGGGGTGACGGTGGGGCCGGGGACCTTTACCGGTTTGCGTATCGGTCTGGCCGCCGCGCGCGGTATGGCGGTGGCCAGCGCACTGCCGGTTGCCGGGGTCACCACCACGGCGGCGGTGGCCCAGGCCACCCAGCCCGAAGAACGGCGGGGCCGCACCGTGATCGCCTGTATTGACGGCAAGCGTTCGGATGTTTTTATCCAGGCTTTTGACGAAACCCTGACCCCGTTGGGGGAGCCTGACGCCCTGATGCCCGAAGATGTGGCGCAACATTATCCGGGCCCCTTGTTGTTGGCGGGCGATGCTGCCCAGCGGGTTGCGGCGGCACTGCCGGGCGCGACCTTGTCCCAATCGACGCTGCCCGATGCGCGGGTGGTCGCCGCTTTGGCGCAGCGTCTGTATCGTGACGGCGGGGCCTTGCCGCCCCATCCCCTTTATGTCCGTCCGCCGGATGTCACCTTGCCGGGTGGTGTTCCCTCTCAGCCTCAAGGCGGCCGGTGATGGTGCTGCATGATCTGACCATCGCCCATGCCGAACTGTTGGCGGGCATGCACCACGTTTGCTTTGTCGAGCATTGGGACAAAGACGCCATGGCGTCTTTATTGGCGACGCCGGGAACTTTCGGATTTCTGGCCGAAGAGAACGGGCCGCAGGGTTTTATTCTGTGCCGGGCGGCGGCGGGCGAGGCGGAAATTCTGACCGTGATGGTGCTTCCGCCTTATCGTCGCCACAAAGTCGGGGCAATGTTGCTTGATGCAGCCTTCCGCTCTGCCTGCGATGCCGGTGCGCAAGAAATGTTCCTAGAGGTTGCTGCCGACAATATGGCGGGGCAGGGGCTTTATTCTACGCATGGGTTTGAACAGGTTGGTTTGCGCCCCCGTTACTATGGCGGAAAGACAGACGCTTTGGTGTTGCGTCGGAATTTATAGCCCGGCTCAGGCGATTTTGATGGTCAGGCGGTGAATACCGGTTTCGCTTTCCCCTTCTTCCGGGGTCAGCGAGAGAATAACGTGACCAAGTTCCGCAACTGATTTTGGCACATTGCGAATGGGTTCATTGCCTTTCAGGCGAACTTCCAAGATGTCGCCCGATGCCATTTTTTCGATCATTAACTTGGTTTTGACAAAGGTCAGCGGGCAAACCTCGCCTGTGATGTCGATGTGCTGATTTTCCTGCCCAACCAATCTAATTCTCCTGTTTTCTTCTTTGTTAACATTCTGTGTTGCCAGAAGCACTAAGACAACTTATATAGAGCGGCAACCGTTGTACTCAAAGGACCGTTTTTCAATGTCCGACCAATCGAACCAAAATGAATTGCTGGCGCTGACCACCGAAATCGTCGCCGCCCATGTTGGCAATAACTCGGTGGCCGTGGCTGATCTGCCGCAGCTCATTCAGGAAGTTTACCGTACCCTGGCTTCCGTCGGCACCGCGTCGGCGGCTCCCGAACGTCCGCAGCCTGCGGTTCCGGTGAAGAAGTCGGTGACGCCGGATTACATTATTTGTCTGGAAGACGGCAAGAAGCTGAAGATGCTGAAGCGCCATCTGAAGACCGCTTATAATATGACCCCGGAAGAATATCGCGACCGTTGGGGCCTGCCCGCCGATTATCCGATGGTGGCCCCGAATTATGCGCAGCATCGCAGCTCGCTGGCCAAGAAGATTGGCCTGGGCACCAAGCCGCGCAAGCGTCGGCGGACCGCCGTCTAAGCCTGTTCGGGCTTGGAAATGGCTGGCTGTCTTCATGACGGCTCCGTGACATCGGACGGCGTCGGGCGTTGATCGCTCGACGCCGCTTTCTTTTGTCATTGCGCCTGAGTTCTTTTATCAGTTAAAACGCAAGGATGATTTCGCGTATCGAACAGCGTTGCATCGACAAGGGTATGAAGATGACCGAACAGCGTCGGGTCATCGCCCGGGTGCTTTCGGATGCAACTGACCATCCCGATGTTGAAGAAGTCTATCGCCGTGCCACGGCGATTGATTCGAACATCAGTATTGCCACCGTCTATCGGACGGTTCGGTTGTTCGAAGAAGCCAATATTCTGGAACGCCATGACTTTGGCGACGGCCGCGCCCGGTACGAGGAAGCGCCGGAATCCCACCATGACCACCTGATCGATGTCCATTCCGGTCACGTGATCGAATTCCATAATGATGAGATCGAAGCCTTGCAGCGGGAAATCGCGCGCCGCTTCGGTTATAAGCTGGTCGGCCATCGCCTGGAGCTGTATGCGGTTCCGCTGGCGCCCGAAGGCGACGACGGCCAATAACCTGACGGCGGTCGCGTTAAAAACGCAGACCCCCGCAAGCCTTGACGAGGAAGAATGAACGCCGAGATGAGCGAGCTGGACGAGGCGAATTCGGCCGGACTGGAAGTTCGGCTGGCGGTCTCTTCCGCCGAGATCGAGGCGGCGCAGCGTTTGCGCTACCGCGTGTTCTATGATGGCATGGGTGCCAAGCCGACACCCGAAATGGCTGCTTCCGGCCGGGATTTCGACGATTTCGACGAGGTTTGCGATCATCTTCTGGTGATGGACCGCAATCGCGGTGACGGGCCCGAAGGTGTGGTCGGCACCTATCGTTTGCAGCGCCGGGAAAGCGAGAAGTTCCAGCGGTTTTATTCGGCCGGTGAATATGACATCGCCGGAATTGCGTCCTTCAAGGGCAATGTCCTGGAATTGGGGCGGTCCTGCGTGGATGAAGCCTATCGCACCAAGATGACCATGCAGATGTTGTGGCGCGGCATCGCGGGCTATGTGTTCACCCACAACATTGATTTGATGTTTGGCTGCGCCAGCCTGCCTGGCACCGACCCGCAGGCGTTGGCCCTGCCGCTCAGCTATCTCTACCATAATCATCTGGCTCCGGCCGATATCCGCCCGCGTGCGCTCGATCATCTTTATACCGAGATGAACCTGCTGCCCGCCGACGGCATCAACGCCAAGCGCGCCCTGGTGCAATTGCCGCCGTTGGTGAAGGGGTATCTGCGCCTGGGCGGGTTCATCGGCGACGGCGCGGTGATTGACCATCAGTTCAACACCACCGACGTCTGCATCATCGTTAAAACGGATCTGGTCACGGATAAGTATTTCCGCCATTACGACCGGACCGCTTCGCGCAATCTGTAAAAGGATCGCGGTGTGGACGACGCAGACAGTCTGAAGACCAGCGCAATCCATTCTCCGACAGCGGCGGCGGCGCGGCTTTTGTCGTTCCTGCTATGGTCTTTGCTGATCATTCCGCCCTATGCCTTGGTTTTGGCTTTAGGGCGGCGGACCGTGCCGCTGTGCCGCCGGATCGCCCGTTTTTACTGGCATGTTGTCTGCAAGATCGTCGGGTTGGAAGTGGTGGTCCAGGGTGTCCCCTGTGCGCATAAGCCGACCCTCTATTTGGCCAACCATGCGTCCTATCTCGACATCTTGGTGTTGGGATCGCAGGTGGAATCCGCTTTCGTCGCCAAAAAGGAAGTCGGGCAATGGCCGGGCATCGGCATCCTGGCCAAGCTGGGCCGCACGGTGTTCGTGGATCGCCGCCCACGCAAAAGCCTGCAACAGCGCGACGAGATGCTGGGTCGTCTGGCCGAGGTTAACGAATCCCTGATCTTGTTCCCTGAAGGCACCAGTAATGACGGCAATCTGGTGTTGCCGTTTAAAAGTGCCTTGCTGTCGGTGGCTGAACAGATGTCCAGTGGTGCCGCCGAACTGCCGGTTCAGCCGGTTTCGGTGGCCTATACCCGCTTGGGCGGCCTGCCCATGGGGCGTTGCTGGCGGCCGTTCTTCGCCTGGTATGGCGATATGGAACTGGCCCCGCATCTGTGGTTTTTTCTGGGCCTGGGCACCACGCGGGTCGAAGTGACCTTTCATCCCGTGGTTAGTCTGGCACAATTCGGTTCGCGCAAGGCGCTGGCCGATCATTGCCACGCCGTGGTTTCGCGCGGGGTGGTGGCGTCCAATATCGGTCGTCCCCTGCCGGTCGCGGTCGATCACGTCGCCCCTGACCAGACGGATGCCCCCGCCCCGTGACCGGCGCGTTCCCTGGAAAGCGGCATTGACGGGCGATAAGGCCGCTTTTATCTGTTTGCACAACAGTGTCAAAATGTCTCACCCTTAGGGTGGGTTTTTTCCTTTTGGTTTGTCGAGTAGCGATCCCTTGACCAAGAAGCTTTTTATCAAGACCTACGGCTGTCAGATGAACGTCTATGATTCCGCCCGCATGGCGGACGTTCTGGCGCCTTTGGGTTATGCCGGGGCCGATGTGGCGGAAGACGCTGACATGGTCATTCTCAACACCTGTCATATCCGTGAACATGCGTCCGACAAGGTGTTTTCGGAATTGGGACGGCTGCGTGATCTGAAGCAGGCCCGTAGCGAAGACGGCAAGGGCATGATCATTGCCGTGGCTGGTTGCGTCGCCCAGGCCGAAGGTCAGGAAATCATCGCCCGCGCCCCTTATGTGGATATCGTGTTGGGGCCGCAGACCTATCACCGCCTGCCGGAAATGGTGGCCCGCGCCAGCCGGGCAGGTGGACGTGTGCTCGATACCGATTTTCCGCCCGAACCCAAGTTCGACCATCTGCCCGAACCCACCATCCAGGGGCCGTCGGCGTTCCTGTCGGTGCAGGAAGGGTGCGATAAGTTCTGTACTTTCTGCGTGGTTCCCTATACTCGCGGCGGCGAATATTCCCGGCCCGCATCGGCCATCATGGCGGAAGCCAGGAAACTGGCGGCGGGCGGTGTTTTGGAAATCACCCTGTTGGGCCAGAACGTCAACGGTTATCACGGCGAAGGCGTCGGCGGTGGCAATTGGGGCTTGGGACGTCTGATCCGCGAACTGGCCGATATTCCCGGTCTTCAGCGCATCCGCTACACCACTTCGCATCCCCGCGACATGGATGACGATCTGATCACCGCGCACCGCGATGTGGATAAGCTGATGCCGTTCCTGCATTTGCCGGTTCAGTCGGGGTCGGATCGTATTCTGGCGGCAATGAACCGCCAGCATGCCGGGGCCGATTATCTGCGCCTGATCGATCGCTTGCGCGGGGCGCGTCCCGATCTGGCCCTGTCGTCGGATTTCATTGTCGGGTTCCCCGGCGAATCCGACCGCGATTTTCAAGACACCTTGGAACTGGTGCGCACCGTTAAGTTCGCCCAGGCCTATAGCTTCAAATACAGCCCGCGTCCCGGCACTCCGGCTTCGGGGATGGAGATGCAGGTCGAGGAAAGCGTCAAGGAAGAGCGTCTGGCCGCCCTGCATGAAGTGTTGAATCAGCAGGCCGCCGCTTTCAATGCCGCCTGTGTCGGCAAGAGCTTTGACGTGTTGTTGGAACGTACTGGGCGGCGCGACGGTCAGTTGATCGGTCGTTCGCCCTATATGCAATCTGTCTTTGTGGCGGCCCCTGCCGCCATGATGAATAGTGTCCAGCGTCTGCGGATCGTGGAAGCCCATCCCAATTCGCTGGCCGCCGAACTGGTGGAATAAGGAGCAGCGGAAAGGCGTGACCGGTTACGCACCCGAAGGCACCCGCACCGAGCGGGAATTTGACGACAACGGCCTGTTGGTCGCCTTGTTTGGTCCCCATAACGCCCATCTCGATAGGATCGAGGCGCAGTTGGGGGTGACCCTGTCGAGCCGTGGCAACTCCGTTTCGATCCACGGTCCCGACGACAAGGTGATGGATGCCGAACGGGTGCTGGACGCCCTTTATGACCGTCTGCGCCGGGGATACCCGCTGGAACTGGCCGATGTGGACGCCGCCATTCGTATGACCGGCTTCAAACCGGTTCCGGGGCAGGGCGGCGCGCCCACCATCATCACCCGTAAACGCCATATCGAGGCCCGCACCCCTGGTCAGGCCGAATATATGCGCGCCATGGAAAAGAGCGAACTGGTGTTCGGTCTTGGTCCGGCGGGCACCGGCAAGACCTATCTGGCGGTGGCCAAGGCCGTTTCCATGATGATCCGCGGCGAGGTGGATCGCATCATCCTGTCGCGCCCGGCGGTCGAGGCGGGGGAACGGTTGGGCTTCCTGCCCGGCGATCTGCGCGAAAAGGTCGATCCCTATCTGCGTCCACTCTATGACGCCCTGCATGACATGCTGCCCGGCGACCAGGTCGCCAAGAAGCTGGCGGCGGGCGACATCGAAGTGGCCCCACTGGCCTTTATGCGCGGGCGCACCCTGGCCAGCGCCTTCATCATTCTGGACGAGGCACAGAACACCACGCCCATGCAGATGAAGATGTTCCTGACCCGTCTGGGCGAACATTCCCGCATGGTGATCACCGGCGATCTGTCCCAGGTCGATCTGCCGCCCGGCACCAAGTCGGGCTTGCAGGACGCCCTGGACACCCTGACCGGCATCGATGAGATCGGCATGGTGCGCTTTACCGACCGCGACGTGGTGCGTCATGGTCTGGTCAGCAAGATTGTCCGTGCCTATGACGCCGTGTCCCGGCAGAAGAAGGAAGAAAAATGACCGGTCCCGAAATCGCCGTCTCGCTGTCGTGCGAAGACTGGCTGACCCAGGTTCCCGACGCCGAGGATCTGTGTGGCCGTATGGCCGCCATCACCCTGGGTTTGGCCAAGGACGCCCTGGGCGATCTGCCGTCTGACCGGTTGGAAATCAGCGTGGTGCTGTCCGACGATGCCGAAGTGCAGGAACTGAACCGCCAATATCGCGGCCAGGACAAGCCGACCAACGTGCTGTCCTTTGCCGCCTTGGATGATGAAGACGCGCCGATCCCCGAGGACGGGCCGATTTTGCTGGGCGATATCATCCTGGCGTATGAAACAACCGTGAAAGAAGCCCAGGCGGAGGAAAAAACCGTCGCCAACCACTTGTCCCATCTTGTGGTTCATGGTGTGCTTCACCTGTTGGGCTATGATCATATCGAGGATGACGAGGCCGAAGAGATGGAAGGCCTGGAACGGACTGTTCTGGCCGCCCTTGGCATCCCCGATCCTTATTCTTCCACCGCCGACGCCCCGAAGGAGCGCGACGAGCAACGATGAACGACATATCTGGCAGTAGACCGCCCCGTGAAAGCGGGGCCTCCGACGACTCTCTGGTGCATTCCCTGCGCGGTTGGCTTAAGGGACTGCGCCGCGCCAAACCTGGCGAGTCCGTGCGCGAAACCTTGGAAGAACTGTTCGAGGAACGCGAGGACGCATCAATCCCCATCGACGAACATGAACGTCGCCTGCTGGGGAACATCCTGCATCTGCACGACCAGACCGCTTATGACATCATGGTGCCGCGCGCCGATATCTGCGCGATTGATGTCAAAGCCAGCCTGGACGATCTGGTGGCCGTGATGAACGAACACGGCCATTCCCGCTATCCGGTTTATCGCGGTTCCCTGGATGATGCCACCGGCCTGGTCCACATCAAGGATGTGTTGGCCATGGTGGCTTCGGGTAAGCCGTTCGCCCTGCAAAAGATTGTCCGCAAGGTGCTGTTCGTCTCGCCGTCGATCCGGGTGCCTGATCTGCTGTTGGAGATGCGCCTGAAGCGCACCCATATGGCCCTGGTGGTGGACGAATATGGCGGCATCGACGGACTGATCACCATCGAAGATCTGGTCGAACAGATTGTCGGTGAGATCGAGGACGAACACGACCGCGATCCCGAGCCCGATTTTATCCGCCGTCCCGATGGCGTGATCGAAGCCGATGCCCGCTTGCCGCTTGAAGAGTTCGAGGCCAGCGTCGGCCCTCTGTTGGACGAGGACGACGGGGAAGACATCGATACTCTGGGCGGTTTGGTGTTCTTGCTGGCGGGTCGTGTGCCGTCACGCGGCGAACTGATCACCCACCCCAAGGGACTTGAATTCGAAGTGGTGGACGCCGATCCGCGCCGCATCAAGCGGTTGCGGGTGCGCAATCTGCCGACGCAGGAAGAGGACGCTTCGTGACATCCATCCGTCAGCGCCTGGAAGGCGCGTCTGTCCGTCTGGCTGCTTTGACCGGACGGCGTCGGGCTTTTGCCGCCATTGCCTTGGGGGCGCTGTCAGCCCTGGCGTTACCGCCGGTATATCTGTTGCCGGTGCTGCTGATCACCTTCCCTGCGCTGATGGTGCTGGCCGACAGCGCCAGACGGGATCGGGGGGCGTTCTGGGTCGGCTGGGGCTTTGGGTTCGGGCATTTTTCGGCCAGCCTGTATTGGATCGCCAATGCCCTGCTGCTGGACCCGGTGAAGTTTGGATGGATGATCCCCTTCGCGGTGTTTGGCCTGGGCGGATTGCTGGGGCTGTTTATCGGTTTGGCCCTGTATGGGGCGCGGCGTTTGATGCCGACAGGACCTTTGCGGATCGTCTTGTTCGCGGCTCTGTGGATGATGTCTGAATGGCTGCGTACCTGGCTGATGACCGGGTTCTCTTGGAATCAGATCGCCTCGGTCTGGGTGGGGGTGACGCCAGTCTTGCAGGGAGCGGCGCTGTTTGGGGCGGTGGGGCTGGGGTTCTTCACCGTGTTGGCGATGTCTATGCCAGCCCTCTTGGTCATGGGTGGAAATCAGCCCCGATGGCGGCCTGGGCGTGCCGTGCTGGCGGCTTGGTTGCCCCTGATTCTTCTGGCTGTCGGGGGGCTGGTGCGCACGCCGTTTGGTGCACAGCCTGATCTGCCCGGAGTGCGGCTGCGGCTGGTGCAGGGTAATATCCCGCAAACGGTCAAATGGCAGCCGGAATTGCTGTCGGCTCATTTGCAGGACTATCTGCATTTGTCGGCCCAACCGACCGCCGAGCCATTGAGCGCGGTGATCTGGCCGGAAACCGCCATCGCTTATCTGCTGGATCAAAATCCTGGCGCACGCGGGGCCGTGGCCCAGGCCGCGCCGCCCCATGGGTTGGTGATTACCGGCGTGCCGCGCGCTACCCCCATGGGACAAGAACCTTTTCAGGTCTGGAACAGCGTCCAGGCCGTTGATGAACAAGGCCGGGTGGTTGGCAGTTATGACAAAGCCCATCTTGTGCCGTTTGGTGAATATGTGCCGTTGGGGCAATATCTGCCGCTGGTCAAGGTGACGACAGGGCGTAGCGATTTCACCCCTGGTCCTGGTCCGCGTACCCTGACGCTGCCCGGTTTGCCGCCGGTTGCCCCGTCCATTTGCTATGAAGATATTTTCCCCGACGAGGTGGCTCCACGCGGCGACCAGCGCCCGGCCTGGATGCTGAATGTCACCAACGATGGTTGGTTTGGCAATTCCGCCGGTCCCTATCAGCATTTCGCTGCGGCCCGGTTGCGGGCGGTGGAAGAGGGGCTGGCAATGGTCCGGGTCGGCAATACCGGCGTGACTGGCATCATCGACCCGTTTGGCCGGGTGACGGCACGTCTGGAACTGGGCGAACGCGGGGTTTTGGACGGGATGGTGCCGCAGGCGGTGGCCCCAACACCCTATGCCCGCATGGGTAACAAATCCGTCTTTTTGCTACTCTCAATAGTCGTAATTGTGTTAGTACTGTTGCGACGGGGGTCTGCCCGTAATTGAGAAGACACGACGGTTTATGCAGCTTCCGGTAATGATCTGGGTTGACTTGCATACGCGCGTATGCGTACTCTGTTCTCGACTTCAATACACGGCCTCCTTGTGAACGCCGTTCAGAAGTCGAAGAACCAATTGACCCCCACCGTCTTTAATGGAAATTGCCATGGCTCGTGCCGCTCAAAACACTAAGCAAGTTAAGACCGATGCTCCCGTTCGGCGTTCTGGCCGCGGTCGGACTCCGTCGGGCAAGCCCAATCCCATCGATGTGCACGTTGGTGGCCGCGTGCGCCTGCGTCGCACTCTTTTGGGGATGAGCCAGGAAAAGCTGGGTGAAGCCATCGGCCTGACCTTCCAGCAGGTTCAGAAGTACGAACGCGGTGCTAACCGCATTGGTGCTTCGCGTCTGTTCGACCTGTCGCGCGTTCTCGATGTGCCGGTGTCGTTCTTCTTTGACGATATGTCGGAAGACACCTCGCAGCAGAGCCCGCGCATGATGGCGACCATCGAAGGGTTCGAGGAGCCGACCGCTCCGTTCGAAGCTGATCCGATGACCAAGCGCGAAACTCTGGAACTGGTCCGCGCTTATTACCGCATCACCGATCCGCAGGTTCGCAAGCGCGTGTTCGAACTGGCCAAGACCTTGGCCACCGCCAGCGAACTGATGGAAGGTTCCAAGTAAGCATCGCTTCCCCCCTTTGGTCCCCGTGTTTGGTTAAGACGGGGGAGCGGGGATGAGGGGGGTGGCTGTCCCGGGTCAAGCGGGGCGGCATGGATGCATAAAATGATGATTGAAAAGGGCGTCGACACGGTCGGCGCCCTTTTTATTTGTAAAAAAACACGCGTTGATTGCAATTTTTTGGCCCGGGCCATGCTTTTGAGAAATGCTATTATTGGTTGTTAACCGAACATTGTTACTCGGGCTGTTTTCAAGGAAATAGCCAAATAGAATTTGCATCAAAAAATAAACATTTTCGCCTTGACGTTTCACTCCGGTGGGGTAAACACGAAAAGAGAGAGCTCCCGAATATCGGCAATTTATAGTTGTGAGGTGTGCCATGCCCCGAGACGATAGCAATCCGAAGCCGCAGCGTCGGTCGCGCCGACCCATCGACGTGCATGTCGGTGGTCGGGTTCGCGAACGCCGTCGTCAACTGGGCGTCAGTCGGGCCGCCTTGGCGACCATGCTGGATTTGTCGATCCAGCAGATCCAAAAATATGAAAGTGGCGACAGCACCATCGCAGCGTCGCGTCTGCATCACATCGGCGCCGCCCTGGGGGTGCCGGTCAGTTATTTCTTCGACGAAATGCCCCCTGATCTCGAAGCGGCATCCCTGCCCAAGGCCGAACAGCCCTTGGATACCCGGGCCAGTTCGCGGGAAATCCGTCAGATGATGCAAGTTTACCGCGGCATTGTCGCCCCCGACGTCCGCCATAAAATCTATGAACTGGCTCGCAGTCTATCGGGGCGGTGGGTCGAGGATGGCGGTTCTGAATAAGCGGCGATAAAACCGCACCAAAATGATGGGGAGACTTGATCCCAGGACGCAAAGTGGCTAACAAGACAGATCGGTTAAGCCGAAGCGTGGGATTTTTCCGCTTGCCGCCACGCATAACGAAGTTGGCTAAGTGGGAGATGCGATCTCAGGCAAGGTCCCTCCCAATCCAGTCGGAGTGTCGATCTTGTCGAAATCACATTATCTGTTTACCAGCGAGTCCGTTTCCGAAGGACATCCGGATAAGGTTTGTGACCGTATCTCGGACGCCATTGTCGACACCTATCTTACGGTCGACCCTTATTCCCGCGTTGCGGTGGAAACCCTGTGCACCACCAACCAGATTGTTCTGGCTGGTGAAGTGCGCGGTCCGTCGTCGATTACCCATAAGACCCTGGAAGATGTCGCCCGCGCCGCTGTGCGGGATATCGGCTATGAACAAGACGGCTTCCATTGGAAGGATGCCAAGATCGATATCTATATCCATAGTCAGTCGGTTGATATCGCTCAGGGCGTCGATGCGGCGGGCAACAAGGATGAAGGCGCTGGCGATCAGGGCATCATGTTCGGGTACGCTTGCGACGAAACCGACGTCTTGATGCCAGCGCCGATTTATTATTCCCACGGCATTTTGAAATCGTTGGCTGAAGCCCGCCATTCTGGCGCCGAGCCGCTGCTGGGGCCAGATGCCAAGAGCCAGGTTACCCTGGAATATGTTGATGGCCGTCCGGTGCGGGCAGCTTCGGTGGTGGTCTCGACCCAGCATGACATCAGCCTGGATCAGGATGTGGTGCGCGAAATCGTGCGTCCGCATGTGCTGAACGTCCTGCCGGAAGGTTGGATGTGCCCGGAAGATCAATTCTATGTGAATCCCACCGGCCGCTTCGTCATCGGGGGCCCTGATGGGGATGCCGGTCTGACGGGTCGCAAGATCATCGTCGACACCTACGGCGGCGCGGCTCCCCACGGTGGCGGGGCTTTCTCCGGCAAGGACCCGACCAAGGTTGATCGCTCGGCGGCCTATGCGTCACGCTATCTGGCCAAGAATGTGGTCGGCGCCGGCCTGGCCAGGAAGTGCGTGATCCAGCTCAGCTATGCCATCGGCGTTTCCAAGCCGTTGTCGGTTTATGTCGATACCTTCGGCACCGCCCAGGTCGATGAGGACAAGCTGTCCAAGCTGTTGCAGGAACTGGTCGATCTCAGCCCGCGCGGTATCCGCGAACATTTGGGGCTGAACAAGCCGATCTATGCCCGTACCGCTGCGTACGGTCATTTTGGCCGTGCCCCGGAAGCCGATGGTGGTTTCTCGTGGGAGCGTCTTGACCTTGTTGAACAGTTGAAGTCCGCCTTTGCCTAAGAATTACGATATCCCGCAGGACAGTCCGCGTTTCTTCGGTCGGCGCAAGGGTAAGCCCTTGCGCCAGATCGGCCGGACCCTGGTCGAAACCCTGCTGCCCAGCCTGGATATTCCCCAGCCGGGCGAGGGGGTGGTGCTGGATCCCCGTTCGCTGTTCGTCAAGCCAGTGCGTGCCATTTGGCTGGAAGTCGGTTTTGGCGGTGGCGAACACCTGGCCTGGCAGGCTCAGCAAAATCCGGATGTCGGCTTGATCGGCGGCGAGGTGTTTCTGAACGGCATTGCCAGCCTGTTGGGTCATCTGCATCGCGACGGCAGCGACAACGTCCGCATCTTCGCCGAAGATGTGCGGCGTTTGTTTCCCCATCTGCCCGATGCCAGCCTGGACCGGGTGTTCGTGCTGTTCCCCGACCCCTGGCCGAAAAAGCGCCATGCCGATCGCCGTTTTGTCGGTCAGCCCAATCTCGACATCCTGTCGCGCCTGATGGCCGACGGGGCGGAATTGCGCATTGCCACCGATGACGCGGTTTATAAGGAATGGGCGCAAGAGCAGATGGCATTGCGTCAGGATTTCGTCAATGTGACGCAAGACCCCGCCGTCAAGGTGGAGGACTGGCCTGCCACGCGCTATGAAATGAAAGCGCGGGAACAAGGACGCGCGCCGATTTTCCTGCGCTATCTGCGTCGTCCCCGGACTTAAACCTCGCTGACATTGCGTTGCTGTCACGGCCTATCTATCATCGCTTCAGCAATAGGGGCGAGGATAGGATGCGCGGTCGGTTCTGGCATGCTGCGATGCTGTTGGTGGTGCTGGCGATGTCTGTCGCGCCCGCCTGGGCGGAGGATAAGGTCGGCGTCGTGCTGATGCACGGCAAATGGTCCAATGGCATTCCGTTGATTGCCTCTCTGGCCGACCGGTTGCGGGGCGAGGGGTATCTGGTGTCCACGCCGGAAATGCCCTGGTCGGCCCGGCGGATGTACGATGCCTCCTACGATGCGGCCTTGTCCGAGATCGACCGGGCGGTACAGTCTCTGCGCGACAAGGGGGCCGATCGTATCGTCGTTGCAGGGCATAGTCTGGGGGCCAATGCGGCTTTGGGCTATGGTGCCCGGCGCGAGGGGTTGCTGGGGATCATTGCCCTGGCCCCCGGCCATACGCCCGAACTGCCCAGCATGAAAGAGCGTTATGTTTCGGACGTCGCTCATGCCCGTACCTTGGTCGAGGCGGGGCAGGGGGATCAGTCGGTGACCTATATGGACATCAATCAGGGCAAATCGCGGACCGTGTCGGTGTCGGCGCAGGTGTTTCTCAGCTATTGCGATCCCGACGGCCCGGCGGTGATGCCGGTCAATGCGGCCAAACTGACGGCACCGCTTTTATGGGTGGTCGGCAGCGACGACAAAATGTCCGACCGGGGAGAGGGGTATGCTTTCGCCAAGGTCCCGGCCAACCCTTTGAACCGTTACGTCCTGGTCAATGCCGGGCATATGGAAACGCCCGCCGTGGCGACCAGTGATGTGGTGGCATGGTTGAAGCAGATTGCTGCCCAATAAGCTTGCCGGATGTCCCCAAATCGCAGGGTGACGCTGGGGGGATGTGCAGAAGACAGGAAGGTGGTCAGCCATAAAACTCTTGCGATCCGGGCGGCGAAAGCTATAGTGGGGCAGACACATTCTTGTAGTCCCGCCCAGGAGGTGGGGTTTCGAGGGTGGGCCGTAGGCCCACTTTTTTGCTTTTTAGGGTTAGGGTTTCCTTCGCCGATGGACCTAGAGGAACGAATTTCGGCTCTGGTCGCACCGTCGCTGGATGCCATGGGATATGAACTGGTGCGCGTCCTGTTGCAGGGCCGCCAGCGCCAAGTCCTTCAAATCATGGCCGAGCGCCGCGACCGTCAGCCTATGACCGTGGATGATTGCGCCGACATCAGCCGCTCGGTTTCCGCGCTGCTTGACGTCGATGACCCCATTTCCGGGGCCTATTCGCTGGAAGTCAGCTCGCCGGGCATTGATCGGCCGCTGACCCGGCCGCAGGACTTCGAGCGGTTTGCCGGTTTTGAAATTAAAGTCGATACCCTTCGCCCGGTTGACGGGCGCAAGCGCTTCCGCGGGCGTTTGCTGGGCATTGACGCCGAAGGCCAGATCAAGCTGGCGCTGGATACGGGTGACGAGGTGCAAATCGCCTTCACCGAAGTTCAGCGTTCCAAGCTGATCCTGACCGATGAATTGATCGCCGCGGCGATGAGCGAACAAGAACAGTAAAGGCCCGAGACACGGACCATGGAACGTACTGCTGCACTGCCCCGCCCCGAACTGCTTCAGGTTGCCGACGTCGTTGCCCGTGATAAGGGCATCGATCGCGACGAAGTTCTGGAAGCAATGGAACAGGCCATCCAGAAGGCTGGCCGGTCTAAATATGGCCATGAACACGATATCCGCGCCCATATCGATCGCAAGAACGGCGAAATCCAGCTGTCGCGCTATATGGAAGTCGTGGAACTGATCGAAAACGAAGCGACCCAGGTGACGCTGGCCCAGGCCAAGCGCAAGAAGCCGGACGCTGAGTTGGGCGATTTCATCATCGACCCGCTGCCGCCGATTGATTTCGGCCGTATCGCCGCCCAGACTGCCAAGCAGGTGATCGTCCAAAAGGTGCGCGACGCCGAACGTCAGCGTCAGTTCAACGAATTCAAGGATCGCGTCGGCGAGATCGTCAATGGTCTGGTCAAGCGTGTTGAATTCGGCAATGTGGTGGTCGATCTGGGCCGCGCCGAAGCGCAGTTGCGCCGCGACGAGTTGATCCCCCGCGAAGTCTTCCGCAACGGCGACCGCGTCCGCGCTTACATCTACGACGTCCGTCAGGAGCCCCGCGGCCCGCAGATTTTCCTGAGCCGCACCAATCCGCAGTTCATGGCTAAGTTGTTTGCCCAGGAAGTGCCGGAAATCTATGACGGCATCATCGAGATCAAGTCGGTGGCCCGTGATCCGGGCTCGCGCGCCAAGATCGCCGTGATCAGCCGCGATTCCGGCATCGATCCGGTCGGCGCCTGTGTCGGTATGCGCGGCTCGCGTGTGCAGGCCGTGGTCGCTGAACTGCAGGGCGAAAAGATCGACATCATCCAGTGGTCGCAAGACCCGGCGACCTTCATCGTCAACGCCTTGGCCCCTGCTGAAGTGGCCAAGGTGGTGCTGGATGAAGAAGCCAACCGTATCGAAGTGGTGGTGCCTGACGATCAACTGAGCCTGGCCATTGGTCGTCGCGGCCAGAATGTCCGTTTGGCGTCGCAGCTGACCGGCTGGTCCATCGATATCCTGACCGAGGCCGAGGAATCGGAACGTCGGACCGAGGAAGTCGCCAGCCGCTCGAAGATGTTCGTCGATGCTCTGGACGTGGATGACGTCATCGCTCACCTGCTGGTGACCGAAGGCTTCACCTCGGTCGAGGAGGTGGCCTTCGTGCCGCTGGAAGATCTGACCGACATCGAAGGCTTTGACGAAAACATCGCCGGAGAATTGCAGCAGCGCGCCCGTACCTTCCTGGAAGAACAGGATGAACGCAACGAGCAGCGCCGCCGTGAACTGGGTGTGGATGATGCTTTGGCTGCCATCGAAGGCCTGAGCTCGACCATGCTGGTGGCCTTGGGCGAGAACGGCGTGAAGACCCTGGATGACCTGGGCGATCTGGCCGGCGACGAACTGATCGACATCCTTGGCAAGGACAGCATGACTGCTGACCAGGCCAACGACGTCATCATGGCCGCCCGCGCCCATTGGTTCGAAGGCGAACAGGCCTGATCCGCGTAGAGGGAGGCTGGCAGATGAGCGGCCCTTCCGAAACGCCTGCCGATCTTCCGGAGGATGCCGCTGTCGATGCGTTCGATGCGGCCTCTCCCGAGGAGCCGGAGGAGACCGGACCCAACCGTCGCTGCATCGCCTCGGGCGAGGTGCTGCCGGTCGAACAGTTGATCCGGTTCGTGGTTTCTCCTGATGGAATGCTGGTTCCTGACCTGGAATCAAAATTGCCCGGACGGGGAATCTGGTTGAGCGCCCGCCGAGATATGGTACATACGGCTACGGTAAAGAATTTCTTTTCCAAGGCCGCTCGCCGAAAGATCGTCGCTCCGCCTGATTTGGCGGATATAATCGAACGGTTGCTGACGCGCCGCTGCCTGGACAATCTGGGGCTGGCGCGCAGGGCCGGACAGGCGATTGTCGGTTTTGAAAAAGTTCGGGCCGAACTGAAGGCCGGTCGCGGCGCGATACTGATCGCCGCATCGGACGGTTCGGCGGACGGACGCGATAAGATCCGTGCGCTGGCTCCTAAGCTGCCGTTGGTGGCAGTTTTGCGGGCGGATGAGTTAGGGGCAATCTTTGGCCGGGACCATGCGGTCCATGTTCTGCTGTCGCGGGGCAAGCTGGCCGACCGTCTGCTGGTGGACGCCACCCGTTTGGCGGGGTTTAGGAATCAATGACGCGCAGGGGTTTTCCCTGCCGGAAGCGAGAGTAAAGTCGAATCTATGACCGAGTCCAACGACCAAGACCGGAAAGCCCCGTTAAAGCTGTCCCAGGGCAAGCTCGAATTGAAGAAGACCGTGGAAACCGGACAGGTTCGCCAGAGCTTCTCGCACGGCCGTTCCAAGCCTGTGACTGTGGAAGTGCGCAAGAAGCGCACCTTTGCTCCTGGTGCCGACGGCATGATGCACAAGGTCAAGGACGCGCCGAAGCTGGAGGCTGAGGCCGCTGTCTCGCCCGCCGCTCTCGCTCCTGTCGAGGCTCCTGCCCCGGTCGAGGCCCCCGCTCAAATCGAAGCTGAGATCGAAACTCCGGTTGAAGCCGTTCCGGTTGTTGAAGCTGCCCCGGCCGTCGCCGAGGTCACGCCTGCTCCGGTGGTTGAAGCCAAGCCCGCTCCGGCTCCCGTCGCTGCTGCGCCGGTTGCTCCGGCCAAGCCCGCTCCCGCCCGTCCGATTTCGTCCGCTTCGGTGCCGATCCCGCCGCCGCCGTCCCGCGCGCCGCGCGCAGGTCAGCAGATTCGCGACCTGACCTCGGGCGAAAAGGCGCTGCGCATGCGTGTGCTGCAAGACGCCCTGCGTGCCGAGGAAGAAGCCCGCCGCAAGGCCGCTGAAGACGCCGTGCGCAAGGCTGCCGAGAACGAAGCCCGCAAGATCGCCGAGGCTGAAGCCGCCCGTAAGGCCGCCGAGGAAGCTGCCCGCAAGGCTGCCGAACCCAAGCCCGAACCGGCTCCGGTGGTTGAAGCCAAGCCCGCCGTTGCTGCGGCTGGCGCCAAGCCTGCTCCGGCCAAGCCTGCCGCCGCTGCCCCGGCCAAGCCTGCGGTTCCTGGTGCCGTCACCGCCGCCAAGACCGGCGATGATGAGGAAGAGGAAGAGCGGGCCAAGCGTCCGGGTACGCCGCGTCCGGCTGCCCATAAGCCGGTGGCCGCGCCCAAGCGCGCCGAGCCGCGCCGCCGCGAAGGCAAGCTGACCATCACTGCCGCTCTGACCGATGATGACCGCGGCCAACGCGGGCGTTCGCTGGCTGCCGTCAAGCGTGCCCGTGAGCGTGAACGCCAAAAGCAGATGCAGAAGGCCAGCGAAAAGGTCATCCGCGACGTGATCGTTCCGGAAAGCATCGCGGTCCAGGAACTGGCCAACCGTATGGCCGAACGCGGCGCCGACGTGATCAAGTGCCTGATGCGCAATGGCATCATGGCGACGATCAATCAGTTGATCGATGCCGATACCGCCGAACTGGTGGTTTCCGAATTCGGCCATAACGTCAAGCGCGTGGCCGAATCCGACGTGGAAATCGGCCTGGGCGGTGTGGAAGATACCGAAGGCAATATCCATTCGCGTCCGCCGGTGGTGACCGTCATGGGTCACGTCGACCACGGCAAGACCTCGCTGCTGGACGCGCTCCGCAAGGAAGACGTGGCGTCCGGAGAGCACGGCGGCATCACTCAGCACATCGGCGCCTACCAGATCCGTCTGGAAGGCGGCCAACGCATCACCTTCCTGGACACCCCCGGCCACGCCGCCTTCTCGGCGATGCGGGCGCGGGGCGCCAACATCACCGACATCGTCATCCTGGTGGTGGCGGGTGATGACGGCGTGATGCCGCAGACGGTCGAGGCGATCAAACACGCCAAGGCCGCCGAGGTGCCGATCATTGTCGCCGTCAACAAGATGGACAAGCCGGGCGCCGATCCGACCCGCGTGGTCAACGAGCTGCTGCAGCACGAGATCGTCGTGGAAAGCCTGGGCGGCGACACCCAGATCGTCGAAGTCTCGGCCAAGACGGGCCAGGGCCTGGACGAACTGGTCGAGCGCCTGCTGCTGCAGGCCGAAGTGCTGGACCTGAAGGCCAACCCCGACCGCACCGCCGACGGCGTGGTGATCGAGGCCAAGCTGGACAAGGGTCGCGGCGC
>JASLCK010000235.1 GCA_030151865.1 Rhodospirillaceae bacterium
GGGCTGGGGCTGGCGATCTGCAAGCGCATTGTCGAAATGCAAGGCGGATCGATCGGGGTCAGCAGTCATCCCGGCATGGGGTCGCGGTTCTGGTTCATGCTGCCCTTTGGTCTGGGGGTGGAAGGTACGCAGCCCCATTCTCCCGGCAAGGCCTTGCCGATGCGCGGACGGGGCTTGTCGGTGCTTCTGGCCGAAGACAATCTGGTCAACCAAAAGGTCGCCGTCGGCATGCTGGGCAAGCGGGGCCATCAAGTGGTCGCCGTTGAGAACGGCCAAATGGCCATCGAGGCTGCTGCGGCCCAGATGTTCGACGTGATCTTGATGGATGTGCAGATGCCGGTTATGGGCGGCCTGGAAGCCGCCAGGGCCATCCGCGCCATGGCCGGGCCCAATGGTCGGGTGCCGATTATCGCCGTCACCGCCGCCGCGTCCCGGTCGGACAATCAGGCCTGTCTTGATGCGGGGATGAACGATTTCATCACCAAGCCCTTTATCCCCAACCACCTGCTGGCCGTGCTGGAACAATGGGGGCGGTCGGATCGGCGTGACACCGAAATCCGCAATCAGATCGGTTTGCAACTGGACCCCGGCCCGGAACGCGCACAAAACGAAGGCCGTCCCCTTGCCCTGTCACCCGATACGTCGCCGGAGGAGGGGGATGTCACCGTTGTCGCCGTCGGCGGGTTGCGGTGCGGGGCCGATGTATGGGCGAGCCTGTCAGACAATAAGAACGAACCCGAGGAAGCCATGAATGTGACGCCGCTTGATCAGATCGCCACTTTGCCGGTTTTTGATCCTGCTCCGCTTGAGCAATTACGCTCCATGCTGGGCGATGAGATGGTCCAGGAATTGGTCGAGGAATTTGAAAAGGCCGGTATCGACAGCGTTGCTGCCTTGACCAAGGCGGTTGCGGCGGCGGACGCCAAAGTGTTCCAGCGGGAGGCCCACGGATTGAAGAGCGCCGCCGCCAGTCTGGGGCTGTCGCGGTTGTCGGGGCTGTGCCTGAACATGGAAGTGGACGGCCGCAACGGCGATCTCGGCCGATCGGAAGAATGTTTGCGTTTGGTGCAGGAAAATTACCGAGAGGCCTGTGCTGCGTTGCAACATCTTAAAACAAGTTAGGCCGTTTGGGTAACTTTCCAACTTATAGCGCCGCTGGGTTGAGAATCAAGCGGTGTTTGTGCTGCCGCCCATGAGGTTTGATCACACCTCTCTACAAGAGGGGTGTGTTACCTACATACTCAGCGCCGGTTCGACAGAAACCGGGAACAGCCGTCTATTACTCGGCAATGATGGGAAAGGTCCAAACGCCAATGTATCGCGATCGCATCCGTCTGAATTCCCTGTGGGGTAAGGTTGTCAGTCCCGAGGAAGCTGCTTCGTTCATCAAGGACGGCATGACCGTCGGGATGAGCGGTTTCACTCGCGCGGGCGATGCCAAGATTGTCCCCATGGCGGTGGCCGAACGCGCCCGCAACGAAAACATCAAGATCACGTTGATGACCGGCGCTTCGCTGGGCAGCGATATCGACAAGACCCTGACCGAGGCCAAGGTTCTGTCGCGGCGCATCCCTTTCCAGGCCGATCCGGTCCTGCGCAACGCCATCAACAAGGGCGAGGTGATGTTCGTTGATCAGCACCTGTCGGAAACCGTGGAAATGCTGCGGACCCGTCAGTTGAAGCCGATTGACGTCGCCATCGTTGAAGCGGTCGCCATCAACGAAGACGGCGGCATCATTCCGACCACCTCGGTCGGCAATTCGGCCAGCTTCGCCATCCTGGCGGAAAAGATCATCATCGAAATCAACATCACCCAGACCCCGGATCTGGTTGGGATGCACGACATTTATATCCCGACCCGCCGCCCGTTCCGCGAGCCGATCCCGGTGACCCATTGCAGCAGCCGTGCCGGCCTGCCTTATATTCCGATCGATCCCAGCAAGATTGCCGCCATCGTCATTTCCGAAAAGAAGGACAGCTGGGCCAACGTGGTCCCGCCGGACGAGGAAACCGGTCAGATCGCGGGCCATCTGGTGGACTTCCTGAAGAACGAAGTGACCCAGGGCCGTCTCAGCAACACCCTGACCCCCTTGCAGGCCGGTATCGGCTCGATCGCCAATGCGGTGCTGCACGGCTTCATCGAAAGCCCCTTCCACGACCTGACCATGTATTCGGAAGTGTTGCAGGACTCGACCTTCGAACTGTTCGATTCGGGCAAGCTGACCTTTGCTTCGGGTTCGTCGATCACGCTGTCCAAGCAGTGCGGTGAAAAGGTCTACAGCAATCTGCTGAAGTACAAGGACCGCCTGATGCTGCGTCCGCAGGAAATCAGCAACCATCCGGAAGTCATCCGCCGTCTGGGCGTCATGGCCATCAACACCGCGCTGGAAGCCGATATCTACGGTAACGTCAATTCCACCCATGTTGGCGGCACCCATATGATGAACGGCATCGGCGGTTCGGGCGACTTTGCCCGTAACGCCTATCTGGCCATCTTCGTCACCAAGTCCATTGCCAAGGATGGCAAGATTTCCTCGATCGTGCCGATGGTGTCGCACACCGATCACCCGGAACACGATGTGGACATCCTGGTGACCGAACAGGGGCTGGCCGATCTGCGTGGTCTGGCGCCGCGTGAACGCGCGCCGCTGATCATCAAGAACTGTGTCCATCCCATGTATCGCGATGCCATGCAGGCGTATTTGGACGAAGCCCTGACCCGTGGCGGCCATACCCCCCATGTCCTGGAAAAGGCGTTCTCGTGGCATCAGGCTTACCGCGAACAGGGCACGATGCTGCCATCGGCCAAGGCCAAGGCAGCCGAGTAAGCGGTATTTTCAGGCGACGTTATGGCGCGCCTGAGATGAAAACGTAAAAACTGCCCGTAAGCCTTTTTGGGGCTGCGGGCAGTTTTTTTATGCCCTTCCCACTGTCTTTTCTTTCAGGGGTAACCGGGAAAACGTGCGATTGTACTTGGCGATCGGCTGGGGAATCGGTATGAGCCGATCGCTTAATGGTATTATTTTTAGGGGAATATGTCGTCGTGGCTGGGGACGATAACGTTCAGACTTCCGTGATCTCTCTGGATGAGGTCGCGCGTCATGACTGCCTTGAGGCCGTCGTCAAGATGCCGTTACGCCGATTGGGGGAGCGGTTGGGGGCGGCGCGCGCCAAAAGTCTGACCCTGGGTCAGGACGTGACGGCGGAGGAATTTGGCGCGCTGCGCAGCGACCTGGACCGCATCTTACTCCGCCTTGATGAAATTTTTGGGGATGAGCAGGAAGTCGGCCCCGCCGTGATCGAACTGGTGAACATGCCGTCGCTGTTGAGCGAAGTGCAGGGCGTTGCCCGCCTGATGTTCGATCAGGCTGGCTGCCCCCTGC
>JASLCK010000119.1 GCA_030151865.1 Rhodospirillaceae bacterium
CCTGCGTCCGGTGTGGCGTGATCACGCCGGCGCAGCGGCGCTCCTCGGGCATCTTGCCGCCATGAAGGGATCCGCTGTCGACCGAGGCTTCGAAGCGTTGGACGGCGATCTGATGTCGCTGCCCATCAGCAGCATCGAGGAGGTCAGTCCGGGGAACGGCCAGGTCTATGATTTCTCCGTGGAAGGAGATGAGAACTTTGTTGCCGGCATGGGCGGTGTGTGCTGTCACAACACCGACGCCGACGTCGACGGCAGTCATATCCGTACCCTGCTGTTGACGTTCTTCTATCGCCAGATGCCCGAACTGATCGAACGGGGTTATCTCTATATCGCCCAGCCGCCGCTGTACCGCGCCAAGCGCGGCCAGTCGGAAGTCTATCTGAAGGACGACCGGGCGCTGGAAAACTACCTGATCGACGGCGGCCTGACCGACGCGGTGCTGAAGCTGTCCGGCGGCGAACAAGTGGGCGGGCAGGATCTGCGCGCCCTGGCCGAACAGGCGCGCGGCATCAAAAGCCTGTTGGGCAATCTGTCGCGCCGGGTGCCGATGGCCCTGGTGGAACAGGTGGCCATCGCCGGGGCGATGAACAGCGTCATGCTGAACGACAAGCCCTCGGCCGATGCCGCCGCCCTGGAGATCGCTGCCCGCCTCGACGCCCTGGAAGATCATCTGCATCGCGGCTGGAGCGGTCATGCGGTGGAAGGCGACGGCTTCGTGCTGACCCGCACCCTGCGCGGCGTGACCGAAACCCACCATATCGACGCCGCCATCCTGCGCAGCCCCGAAGCCAAGAAGCTGGACGAGGTTTCGGCCCGTCTCAAGGATGTCTATCGTCTGCAAAGCGAATTGCAGGTCAAGGACAAGCCGACCGTCATCACCGGCCCGGTGTCGCTGCTGGACGCCATCATGGATGCGGGCCGCAAGGGCATCGCCATCCAGCGCTATAAGGGCCTGGGCGAAATGAACCCCGAACAGCTGTGGGAAACCACCCTGGACCCGAATGTGCGTTCGCTGTTGCAGGTCAAGGTCCACCATATCGAGGACGCGGAAGAAGTCTTCTCCACCCTGATGGGCGACGTGGTCGAACCCCGCCGCGACTTCATCCAGACCAACGCCCTGAAAGTGGCGAACCTGGACGTGTAAGGGGGCGCGCCCCACAATTTCCGCACTGTTCCAAAGCCGGGAGGGGGGTATTCTCTTCCCGGCTTTATTTTCTTGGGGTTGCCCCGATGTACGATCCGGAAGTCTCGTCGGTGATGGTGGCTTGGGGGGCTTTCCTGGCGGTGCCGGTTTTGGCGCTGATCCTTTATTGGAAGGTGCGTCACCAACCGGTTTGGAAGGTGCTGGCCTGGGGTGCGGTCGCATGGCTGGGGCTGGTGATCGCGGGCAAGCTGATTGGCCTGACATTTGCGTTGCCTGCGGGCAATGTCGGGGCGGTTTGTCTGGCCTATGGGGCTTATTGCTTCCTGGCGTTTTCCTCCGTCCGCCTGCGGGTTAAGCTGCTGCGCTATCTGACGCTAGGTTTTGCCGTCGTGCCGATTATTCTTGGCTATGCCATCGGTACCGTTGGCGGATTGGCGGTGGTGTTTATCTTAGGAAACGAACTGACGCTCCATCAGCCGACCGAGCAGATGCCCGACGGTTTGATTTGCCGGACCCAATATTGGGGCGCGGCCTTTACCGACGAGGGGTACGACATCGGCCTTTATCGCCAGTTCGCCGGTTTGGAACTGTTGGTGGTCAAGCGGCGTGTGGACGAAAGCGCGATGGAACCGACCGTGACCTGCGCCGATCTGGCCGCTTTGCAGAAATAACGCCAAGGCGTTGCAGCATAAAAAAGGGGCCATGACGGCCCCTTTTTCGTATTCGCGGCGACAGGACCTCAGCGGCCGGTCGGCGCGTTGGCGGTATAGCCGTGGGAACATTCCGGCGCCTGTTCGACGGCGGCGTGGAATTCCTGCAGCGTCGGCGCGCTGACCACCACGTTTTGACCGGCATAGGCACAGGTGGCCGACCAGACGTTGGAAAGACGAACCGTCGTGGCGTTGGACGAGGCACAAGCCGACAGCCCCAGGCAAGCCCCCAAGGCGGACAGAATAACCAGCTTCTTCATGGTGAACCAAATCCTATGCTCTGCAAGCAGCGCCGCCGACCGGCGGCGGTCTTCGATTGGCAATGATTGACGTCTTAGCACAGCCCGGCAAATCCCACATCGGACCGCCTTGCATGGCCGCCATTTGCCGAAAGCGCGCTTGATTTGGCGGCGATTGCGATTTCGCAATATTAGAAAATGCGAATGTGATAAGATGATGGAGTGCCGTTCTTTGAGGATGGCACAATGGTCGCCGCGATGGTCGCGGCGCTCGTTTTTTCGATGAACGAGGGGCAGACCATGAAATTCACATCCATTGCCATATCGCTTTTCGTCGGCGCGGTGCTGACCGCATCGGCCTGGGCGCAAACTGGTCCGGGTCCCAATGGTCCCGGTATGCAAGGCCAGGGTATGCAGGGCCAGGGTATGCAGGGCCAGGGCATGCAAGGTCAGGGAATGGGCGGCAAAGGCGGCGGTTTCGCCTTCAGCCAGCGCAATACCCTGGGTTGGTCGCTGATGACGCCCGAGGAACGGACCGCCCATCAACAGAAGATGCGGTCCGCCAAAAGCTACGACGAGTGCAAAAGCATTCAGGCCGAGCATCATCAACTGATGGCACAGCGGGCCAAGGATCAGGGCAAGACCCTGCCTGCGCCACGGGCCAATGCCTGTGACCGTATGAAGGCCAAGGGCTTCTTTGCCCAGTGAGGAGGGCGTGATGGAGCGGCATCCTTCGCGGCGGGATGCCGGTCCGAAAATGGGCTTCCAAAGCTAATTAATTTTAGAAAAACGGTGAAAAACACCCAGCAAAGCAAATGCTGTGTTTCAAGTGCAGTCAAAGATTTGAGCGTGACTTTTTGTCGGTTTTAGAGCAAGACCTGTCTCGCAAGGTTCCTTCGAGGCAGAGACTGTAAATGGCCCTTATCCTTTCGATCCATCACGGCATTCACGATAGCGCCGCTACGTTGTTTGACGATTATCGCATCGTTGCCGCAGTGCAAAAGGAACGGCTGTCACGGACCAAAAAGGATGGCGGTCTGGCCTTGGAATGCGCCGCCGAGGTGTTGAGCATCGGCGGGATTACCCCCACTCAGGTGGAAGCCGTGGTGTTCTCCCGCGGGGAGTTCCCGCGCGATTATTATAAGGCCGACTTATTCCGCCGTTTGCGCGATAAGGTCCAGGGGCGGACCGGGGCGCGTGATCTGTCCACCGTGATGGCCAAGGCCCAGACCACCGATCCCCGTCAGGTGTTGGATGTGGACAAGGTGTTGGCGCTGTATGGCCTGCCCACCACGGTGCCGGTGTTCTTCTCCAACCACCATTTCTCCCATGCCTTGCCGTCGCTGTTTTACACCGACTGGGACGATGCGCTGCTCTATAGCGCCGATGGTGCCGGCGACAATGTCAATTACAGCCATCGGGTTTTCCGCGACGGTCAGTTGACCACCCTGTTTGGCGATGACCGCTGGCTGAACCAGCCCTACCGTAACGACAGTCTGGCCCGTGCCTATGCCCATGTGACCGAAGCCCTGGGCTTCCGTCCTCTGCATCACGAAGGCAAGATCACCGGTCTGGCGGCCTTCGGCAAGCCGACCCTGCAACAGGCTTTTTCCTCGCACTTCCAGGTCGGGGCCGATGGGCTGTTCACCAGTGACTTTGCCGATGCTCCGTCCATGCGCGATGCCTTTATCGCCTTGTGCCAGGGCCACAGCCGCGAAGATGCCGCCGCGTCGATTCAGGCCTTCCTGGAAGACAAGATGATGCAGTCGGTTGGCCGTCTGCTGGAACAGCACAAGGTCCGTCACCTGGGGCTGGCCGGCGGTCTGTTCGCCAACGTCAAACTGAACCAGCGTTTGGCCGAAAATTTTGGTCTGGACGAAGTCTTTGTCGTACCGCCCATGGGCGACGAAGGCTTGGCTATCGGCGGCGTCTTGCAATATCTGCTGGAACGCGACGGCATGGCCGCTTGGCTGAAGCAGCGTTACCGGTTGCCCGACGTGTATTGGGGCCGTGAGTTCGGGGCTGATACCGGCCGCCGCTTCCTGGGCTATTCCGACAAGGTCTTCCGTGTCGATGGCGATCCGGTGCCGACCGCTGCGCGTCTGATGGCTGACGGCAAGGCGGTGGCTATTGTCAATCGCCGCATGGAATACGGCCCGCGCGCCCTGGGGGCCCGCTCCATCATGGCCTCGCCCTGCCAGCGTGAGATCAATGATTCGCTGAACCAGCGGCTCGACCGCAGCGAGTTCATGCCCTTTGCCCCGGTGATTGCCGAGGAAGACGCCCGCCATGTCTTCGACGTCACCGACGTTAATGCCTATGCCGCGCGTTTCATGACCATCACCTGCGATGTCAAACCTGATTGGCGCGACCGCATTCCGGCGGTGGTCCATGTGGACGGTACCGCCCGCCCGCAGGTGATCCGCCGTGCCGACAATCCGCTTTATTATGACGCCCTGGCGGCGTTCAAGGCGGAAACCGGCCTGCCGACGTTGGTCAACACCAGCTTTAATGTGCACGAAGAACCGATCATCAACACGCCCGAGGAAGCCGCCAAGGCCCTGGTGGATGACCGGGTGGATTATCTGCTGACCGAAGACGGGGTATACGGCACCCGGTCGTAATCCAATAAAGGAAACGGGCCTGTGGGCCCGTCAGGATGATGACAAACCTCATCCGGGGGCACTTTGCCCCCGAATCCCTGCGCGAGAGGCTTACCTCTCGCACTCTCTAATTTATTGATAATAAATAAAAGTGGTCTGGAGATTTTTCTCCAGCAGGCGCGGACTGGTCCGCTTGCCGTCAGGCAAATGAACTTTGTCGCAATCTGAACCGGGCTCTAAGGCCCGTTATTCCGGCCAGGTGACGATGTGGTCTTCCAGATCGCCCGCGCCCCGTTCGGCGATGGCGCGGCGGCGTACCGAGATGCCGGCGTCATGTACGCTGTTGGGATCGCCGGTCATCAAGGGGTGCCACCAGTACAGATCCTTGCCTTCCGCCACCAGGCGATAGGCGCAGGTCGAGGGCAGCCATTTCAGGCTTTCCACCGCTTCGGGCGTCAGGGCCACGCAGTCGGGGATAAAGCGCTGCCGCTGCTCGTACTTCTTGCAGCGGCAGCTTTTTAAATCCAACAGGCGGCAGGCCACGTTGGTGTAACTGATTTCTCCGGTATCTTCGAATTGCAGCTTGTGCAGACAGCACCGGCCGCAACCGTCGCACAATGACTCCCACTCGGCGGGAGTCATTTCCTTCAGACTTTTATCCCGCCAGAACTTGGTCGTGACCGCGGATGAAGGACCGGACATTGGGGTAAATCTCCTCGCGCCAGCGGCGGCCGTTGAACACGCCGTAATGGCCCACCTTGGGCTGCAGGTGGTGGCGGCGCATATCGTCGGGCAGCGACGAACACAGCCCCTGGGCCGCCAGACACTGGCCGGGTCCGGTGATGTCGTCCTTTTCCCCCTCAACGGTCATCAATGCCGTGCGGGTGATCAAGGACGGATCCACCTTGCGGCCGCGCGACGTCATGACGCCTCGGGGCAAAGCGTGTTCTTTAAAGACGGTTTGGATCGTCTGCAAATAAAATTCGGCGGGCAGGTCCATCACCGAGAGATATTCGTCATAGAACGTCCGGTGCTGTTCCGCCGATTCGCCGTCGCCCTGGATCATGTTTTGGAACAGCTTCAGGTGGGCGTCCACATGGCGGTCGATGTTCATCGACATAAAGCCGGTCAATTGCAGAAAGCCCGGATAGACCGTGCGGCCCCGGCCCGCATAGTTCAGCGGCACCGAATGCACCACGTTGGCGCGGAACCATTCCAGCGGGCGGGAGGTGGCGAATTCGTTGACCTTGGTGGGGTTGGCGCGGGTATCGATCGGCCCGCCCATCAGGGTCATCGACGGCGGCAGGCAAGGGTCTTGGTCCGCCGACATCAACGCCACCGCCGACAGCACCGGAACGGTGGGCTGACAGACGCCCAGGATATGGGTGTTCGGCCCCAGATGATGCAAAAAGCGCACGATCAGGTCGATATAATCATCCAGATCAAAGCCGCCCCGGTGCAGCGGCACATCGCGGGCATCGGTCCAGTCGGTGATATAGATATCGTGATCGGGCAGCAGGGTTTCGACCGTACCGCGCAGCAAGGTGGCGTAATGGCCCGACAGCGGGGCGACGATCAACAGACGCGGATCGGGTTGGCTTTTCATTCCTGTCGGAATATCGCGCTTGAAATGCAGCAGCGTGCAGAAATCGGTCTTCAGGGCCTTTTCTTCATGCACCATGACTTTGATGCCGTCGATCTCGGTCACCGGCAGGTGAAAGGACGGTTTCTTATAACGGCGCGTGGTGCGTTCCAGCAGTTCGCAACTGGCGGCGATGGTGCGGCCCAGGCGGGTATAAGACATTGGCAGCCAGGGATGACTGTAAAGATGCTGCATCGCTTCGGCGGCCAGGCGAACCGGGGCCAACACGGCGTGCTGCATTTCGTGCATTTGATAAAGCATCTCGCCTCAAAACCCGTTCAGAAAGAGTGACGATCCACCGAAAAGGCTAAGGTCTAATCTAGTCCGATTGCAATATATTTGTTGTAATTGCACGGGTCTTGAAAATTACGCGGCAAAACATTACAGCGCGAATTCCCCGGAAATTTTATAAATCCTTATTTTCTTAAGGGATGCGCAGGGGCTGGCCTTTACACTGTACGGAAAAGGTCGGCAAAATTCTTAGGCATTGAAATGATGTAAAAATTCTGCAATGCAGAAAACCGACGGTATTTAATCCTGTTTTCGATCGATCAGGTGGAGATATGACCCGATCACCCGATTCCGCGCCATGCCGACCGGTCCTAGATCGCGGCCCGATGCGGTTTGTGCGGTAAACAGGGGGTCGCAAATTCCGGCGTGCTGGATTTGCGAGTAATGAAATTCATGCCCGCGCAGGGCGGTGCCGACCGGCCCGAACGGGGTTTGCGCCAGACTGGCAATACGGCGATAGCCCAGATGCAGGCGGCGTTTGGCAAAGCTGGTGACCAGCGGCAGCAGCCCAAGCATGGGGTGGGGCTGGCCTTGGGCATCCTCGATGGCCTCGCCCAAGGTCATGAAGCCGCCGCATTCGCCGTAAACCCAGGCCCCGCGTTCCGCCGCCTGACGCATGCCGTCTTTAAAGCCTGCGGCAGCGGCCAGTATCGGGCCGTGCAATTCGGGATAGCCGCCCGGCAGATAAACGGCGTCGGCGTCCAGGGCCGGTCCCTGATCGGCCAGGGGCGAGAAAAAAGAGAGCTCCGCCCCGGCTTGCCGCCAGTCCTGCAACAGGCCGGGATAAGCAAAGGCAAAGGCGTCGTCGCGGGCGATGGCGATGCGTTGACCCAGGGGGGGCAACAACAGCCCGGCCCCTGCTGCTGGGGCAGACAGGCAGGCCGGACGGGCCAGGGCTTGCAGCCGTTCCAATCCGCCATCGCCCAACTCCAGCGCCTGATCGATGATGGCCGCAACCTTGTTCAATTGGGCGTCCAGTTCGGACTGTTCCCCTGCCTGCACCAAACCCAGATGCCGTTCGGGAAACACCAGATCGGGATTGCGCGGCACCCAGCCCAGCAAGGCCAGATCGGGCAGGGCGGCATGGCAGGCCCGTTCGATCATCGCCCGATGGACCGGACTGCCGACCTGATTGAACACCACGCCCGCCAAGGCGACATCGGGGCGATGCCCGGCAAAACCCCGCACCAGGGCGGCGGCGCTGGCGGCTTGGCCCTTGGCGTTGACCAGCAGCAGCACCGGCCAGCCGGTCAGGGCGGCAACGTCGGCGGTCGATCCCGCCGCTTCCCCGGCGGGGACGTCGGCCCCGTCGAACAGGCCCATGACCCCTTCGCAGACGATCATGTCGGCGTCTTCGCCCAGGGCCGCGATGCGCGCCGCTAGGCCGGCCGGACGCATGGCCCAGGCGTCCAGGTTGAAGCAAGGTCGTCCGCTGGCGGCGGCATGAAAAGCGGGATCGATATAATCAGGCCCGACCTTGGCCGACGCCACCTTGAGCCCGCGCCGCGCCAGGGCGCGCAGCAGACCCAGGGTAAAGACGGTTTTGCCGCTGCCCGATGATGGGGCGGCGATGATCAGGCCCTTGCGGCTCATGCTTTGGCCTTACATGGCCTTGCGCAGGCCGTCGGCGATATCCTTGGGCGCCGAGCCGTGGGTGAAGTGGCTGACATATTTGCCGTCGCGGCCCATCAGATAAAGGATCGAACTGTGATCGACGGTGTAGTTGGGGCCGGTGCCGTTCTTCTTGCCATAGACCTTAAATTCCTTGGCCACCTTGGCGATGGTGTCGGGCGCACCGGTCAGACCGATCAGCGACGGATGAAAGGCGGCGACATAAGGCCCCATCTGTTCGACCGTATCGCGTTCGGGATCGATGGTGATGAAGATCGGCACCACCTGTTCCTGTTCCTTGGGCGTCAGCATGTCCATGGCCTGGGCCACCTGACCCAGTGCGGTGGGGCAGACGTCGGGGCAGAAGGTATAGCCGAAATAGATCAGCATCAGCTTGCCGCGAAAATCGGTGTCAGACACCGTATGGCCGTTCTGGTCCACCAGTTGGAACGGCCCGCCGATGACGTTTTCGGTCGGGGCCATTTCCAAATAGCGGGGCAGAAAGGCGATCAGCGCCGCGACGGCGACGGCGGCGACGGCCGCCAAAATGGCGGGCAGCCCCCTGTTCTTCTTCTGCTTAGAGGTGGAAAGCGAGGTGGTTTTCTTGGCGGCCATGATCAGCCCTCATGCAATGTGACGCCAGGCCAGCATGGTCAGCACGCCTGCGTTCAGAAGAAGGAGAACCGGCGCATAGCGCAAAATCGCGCCGCGCCAGCGTTGTCCGGCCAGGTGCCCCACCAACCCGACCGTCAACAGAGTGGGAAATGTGCCGGCGGCAAAAGCCAGCATGCCGGCGGCGCCCCGCAACGGGTCGCCGATGGCTGCGGCGGCAGCCAGCGCGGCATAAAGAAGACCGCAGGGAATAAACCCCAGCAGCAGCCCCAGGGCATAGCCGCGCCAGCCGGTCGGGCGGTCGAACAGCGGTCGGGCCAACTTGCCGACATGGCGCGACCACAGGCTTTCGCCCTGGGCCTGCCCGCCGATCAACCGCTTCAGCGCCGGAATGGCGGCGGCGGCCATGAACAGGGCGGCCAGCAAAAGCAGCGCCGCCGACAGCCAATGCAGGCCGGAAATATTGCTCAGCGATCCGGCAATGGTCGATCCCGCCGCCCCCAGCAGGCCATAGGTGGTGGCGCGCCCCAGGTGATAGGGGATGACAGCAGCCCCGCTCAAGCGGTGCCATTCGCTCATCCGGCTGGCCGGGGTGGCTTCCAGACGGGCGGCGACCTGGGATAAAACAAACGGGCCGCACATGCCGGAACAATGGGTGACGCCGCCCAGCAACCCGGCCATGAACAGGCTGACCGCCAGACTGCCGCCCAGCAGGCTGTCGCCGTCCAGCAGCGTGACGCATTGATGCAGTCCGCTTTGCAGAAGCGTCAGAAGTTGCGCCTGATCATCCACAGCCCTTGATCCCCGCTTGTTGCGTTATTGGTCCGTTCGGGATTGGTCGGTCAGGGCGGCCAGCCAGTCCAGTTTTTCGCGCAAGGCGACGTTACTTCCGACCACCACCAGGGCGGGCGGTTCGATGCCGTCTTGACGCACCGCCTCGACCACCTGGGACAGAGTGGAAATCACCACCCTTTGGGCTGGGGTGGTGGCGCGCGAGATCACGGCCACCGGCTCATCGGCCGCACGGCCCGCCGCCATCAGCTCACTCGCGATGCGGTCCAGATGTTTCAGCGCCATGTAAAAGACGATGACCGGAACGGCGCGGGCCAGCCCTTGCCAGTCTACGCTGTCGGGCACATCGCCCGATGCGTCATGGCCGGTGACAAAGGCGATGGCCGAATTGGTGTCGCGGCTGGTGGCGGGAATGCCCGCATAGGCCAACCCGCCCACGCCCGAGGTAATGCCCGGCACCACCCGGAAGGGGACGTTGTGCTGCACCAGGGTCAGGGCTTCTTCCGCCCCGCGTCCAAAGACGAACGGATCGCCGCCCTTCAGCCGCAGTACCCGCTTACCCGCTTGGGCCAATTCCACCAACCGGTTGGAAATATCGGGCTGCTTGGCCGACGGTTTGCCGCCGCGCTTGCCTGCATATTCCAACTCGGCTCCGGGCCGGGCCAGTTGCAGGATGCGGTCATCCACCAGGGCGTCATAGACCACTACGTCGGCTTGGCGCAGACCGTGCAGCGCCAAAAGGGTGGTCAGGCCGGGATCGCCGGGACCGGCCCCCACCAGCCAGACCTGGCCGGGCAGAAAGTCGGGAAGGGGAAAATTAAGGTCGTTCATGGCGCGCAGACTATACCCGGTTGAGGCGAGAGAGGCGAAAGGCTTTTGCTGCGCGCAGGATCAGCGGCGCAGCACATGGTTGTGATCGGGCGAATAAAGATGGCTTTCGGCAAAGTCGTCGCCGCCGTCCAGCACCCGGCCCACCAGCACCAGGGCGGTACGGGTAAAGCCCGCTTCCTTCACCTTGTCGCGGATATCGGCCAGGGTGCCCCGCACGAAGGCCTGATCGGGCCAACTGACGCGGTACGCCACCACCACCGGGCAATCGGCACCATAAAGCGGGGTCAGATCGCGCACCACATTGGCCAGATTGTTAACCGACAGATGGATTGCCAGGGTGGCGCGGGTGGCTCCGATGGTGGCCAGATCCTCGTGTTCCGGCATGGCCGACGAGCGCACGGCGGTGCGGGTCAGGATCACCGTCTGGCTGATATGGGGCAGGGTGAGTTCCTTGGACAGGGCGGCGGCGGCGGCGGCAAAGGCCGGAACGCCGGGGGTCACGTCGTAAGGAATGTCCAACTCATCCAGGCGGCGCATCTGTTCAGCCACCGCCCCGTAAAGGGATGGATCCCCCGAATGAACACGCGCGACATCATGGCCAGCCCGATGGGCGGCGGTGATTTCATCCATGATCTGGTCTAGGGTCAGGGACGCGGTATCGACAACGCGGGCGTCTTTCGGGGCTTCGGCCACCACTTCGGGCGGCACCAGCGATCCGGCATACAGCACCACCGGGGCGCGGCGGATGATGTTCAGTCCGCGCACGGTGATCAGATCAGGCGCCCCCGGACCGGCGCCGATGAAATGAACGGTCATCGGGTTTGTTCCTGTTGGGCTATGGCGTTGGCGCGGGCCACGGCGCAGGTGGCGCGGGCCGATTTGACCTTGGGCAGCAGCAATTGACTGTCCTGGCCCGCCGCCGCCAGGGCCGCCCCTTCGGCGACGCCGTGACAGCCGGTTTCGCGGAACACGATATCGGACGGATGGACCAGCCGGGGCGCTTCCTCCTCCAGCCGGGCGGCGTCAAAGCAGCGCAGCGGCACCCCCAGATCGGCGGCCAGGGCGGTCAGGGCCGGTTCGGCGGCCTTGCTGTCGATCGAGGCGACCACCGCCACGGAATCGGGTGACAATCCGGCTTCGGCCAGGGTTTCGCGGACAAAGGCGATCAGCATCGCCGGGTCCGATCCTTTCTCGCAGCCGACCCCCAGGGCCAGGACCGGCGGATGCAAGATCAGTTCGTTGTCGCCTTCCACATCGTGATCGGTCACGCGGATGCCCAGATCGCCTTCGTCCCCCAGATTGGGGGCAGCCAGCCAGTCGGCATGCCCGGCCTCGACTTCCAGGCGCACCGGCTCGCCCGCCTGCAAGGCAGCGCTGACGGCGGGGGTGGCGTCGGGATTGGCGACCCGCCAGCCCTGGGGCGGGTTGTTCAGGTCGGCGGGGGTCTTGGTGTCGGTCACTTCCGGGCGTCTCCCATTATGCTGGGGGTGATCTTGGCGTGCTGGCGCGGTTTGTCTAGCCTTTTGGTCACCAGACTTTCAAGAATCGCCGGGCAACCCTGGGGCCAGCCGGGGTTCCACCCCCAGCCGTTCGGCCAGATCGTCCAAAGCAGGCGAGACGGGATCGCCGCCGCCGCGCACCAGCGCCACGTCGCGGCCCTGTTGCAACAGGGCGCGGCAGGTGTTGATCCAGGCGGGGTTATCGATGTCTTGGACTTCGGCGACGTGATGGGGGGCAATGCTGTCCCGGACCTGGGCGCGCCGCTCGGGCTTAGGGTCGGTCAATACCACCAGGGCTGCGCCGCGCAGGGCTTCCACCGCCCGCAGGGTCAGCAGATCGCTGGGGCCGGGTCCGGCGGCGATTCCCCACAGGGTTCCGGCCAGGGGTGCGGCTTTGCCGGAGGTAACACCCAGGATCCAGCCTTCCTCCCGTTCGGCCAGACGGCGCTGGGGGTCGTCAAGGCTGGGATCGCCCGCGAACAGATCGGCCAGCCGTCCGTCCCGATCCAGCCGGGCCAACGATTGGGCCAGCCTCAGCACTTGGCGGGCATCCTTGACGGCGGGGTCTTGGTCCAGCACCGCCTCGTCGTCCAGCAGGCTGGGCCATACTTCGGCCAGCAGGACGCTGCCCGCCGGGCGGTCTTCCAGCCGGGCCAGTCCGGTCTGAAACGGCCAGACCGTAACGTCCAGGCCGGGGGCGTTGCGGATTTGCTCCAGCCGGGGCAGGCCGGTAATGGTCTGACTGCCGACGCTGCCCGCCCCGTACAATTGCCAGACCGGGCGGGTGCCCTTGGCCCGCTGTTCGGTCAGGCGCAAGGCGGGCCAGTCGCCCAACGGCGCGGCGGTGGCCGACAGGCCGGGCAGACTGCGCCCCGCCGGACAGCCCCAAAACGGGGTGGCGAAGCGTTGGTTGATCTCGCCCGCCCAGGCAAAGCGGTTGTTGGCGTTGTCGGGCTGGTCTTGCAGGCCCGACGCCATAAAACGCCAGACCCGGCTCCAATCCTTCAGGCCCAGGCGCTGGGCAAAGCTCTGGGGAAAACCGAAATTGAAGTCAAACCCCGCCAGCACCCGCAAGCCCTGGGCCGTCAGATCGGACAACAGGTCAATCAGGTCAAGGACCGCCTGATGACGGGTGGCGGGATTGGACAGCACGGGCGGGCGTCCCGATCCCGGCTGCCCCGATCCTGGTTGATAGCTGCAAGTCCATATGGAATCTGCCCCCTGTTTGGGGGTGGCCGCGGCCGACCAATCGACCATCACATAGGCATCGAACAGGCTCATGGCCCGGACTATAGACCAATTGACGCCGCCCCGGCAGAGGGGCCATTCTCGCCGCCATGTTTCCTTTGTTCGCTTCCGGCGGCTCGGTCGAGCCCTTGCTGATCCTTGTGGCGGCCCTGATCCTGGACGGATTGGTGGGCGATCCCCCGGTCTTGTGGGAAACCATTCCCCATCCGGTGGCCCTGATCGGCAAGGTGATCGCCTTTCTGGAAAGCAGGCTGAACCGCCCGCAGCGCTCCGACCTGGACCGGCGCGCCCGTGGTGTCCTGATGGCCGCGCTGATGGTGGCCGGGGCCTTAGGCGTTGGCTGGCTGGTGGTGGATATCCGCGAAAGCTGGTCGCAGGGCTGGATCGTCGAATTGGCCCTGACTTGGATGCTGGTGGCGCAGCGCAGCCTTTACAATCATGTGCGGGCGGTGTCTCTGGCGCTGGATCAGGAAGGTCTGGCGGGCGGACGGCGCGAAGTCTCCAAGATCGTCGGGCGCGATCCCGACAGCCTGGACGAATTCGGGGTGGCCCGCGCCGCCATCGAATCCTGTGCCGAGAACTTCGCCGATGGGGTGGTGGCACCGGTGTTCTGGTGCGCCCTGCTGGGGTTTCCCGGTCTGCTGGCCTATAAGACCATCAACACCCTGGACAGCATGATCGGACACCGCAACGACCGGTATCTTGAATTCGGTATGGCTTCGGCGCGCCTTGATGATCTGGTCAATCTGATCCCGGCCCGCCTGTCGGGCTTTCTGATCGCCCTGGCGGCGCTGTTTACCCCCAAGGGCAAGCCCGCTCAGTCATTGTGGGTGATGCTGCGCGATCACGGCCATCATCGTTCCCCCAATTCCGGCTGGCCCGAAGCGGCCATGGCCGGGGCGCTGGACCTGTCCTTGGCGGGGCCGCGCCGCTATCCGGGCTATGTGGCGCAGGAAAACTGGATTGGATCGGGCCGCGCCCAGGCCACCCCCGCCGACATCGACCGCGCCTTGTTCGTCATGGCGGTGGCCTGCCTGATCAATGGCGGTCTGGTGGTGGCTGCGGCCCTGACGCAGTTTTAAAAAACCGCTTGATCCATCGTCGTGTCCGCGCCGTCTCGCCCCCATGATGGGGCGAGACGACTGCTTCTGTTACTGCCTCGCCCCGAAGTCGAAGGCGTGGCGCAAGTCGCCCGCCTTGGCGTCGCGCTCGGTCAGCGGGGCCAACTGCCAGCGGGTTTCGATCAGTTTCAGGATTGACGTGGTGTCATAAACGGTGTGATCCACATAGCCCTTGCGGGCGAAGGGCGAGATCACCAGCGTCGGGATACGGGTGCTTGGACCCCAGCGGTTGCCCTTGGGCGGGGCGACGTGATCCCAAAAACCGCCGTTTTCATCATAGGTGACGATGATGGCGGTGTTCTTCCACAAGGGGCTTTGTTCCAGCTTGCCGATGATATCGGCAGCCTTCAGGTCGGCATTGCGGACATTGGCATAACCGGGATGCTGGTTTTCGATGCCCAGCGGTTTGAAGAAGGTGACGGCAGGCAGGCTGCCCTTGGCGATGTCGGCGTAAAGGTCGGTCTCGTCCTTCAGGTGCTGCGCCCGTTCGGCGGTGCCGTCGCCGTATTTGGCGAAATAGGCAAAGGGCTGGTGATGATATTGGAAGGTTGGGTCGGGCTTGCCCGCCACCGCATCGTTCCAGCCGCCCGAATACCAGACCCAGCTGACGTTCTTTTCCGACAGGCGGTCGCCAATGGTCGGGATGGTCAGCGGCGGCAGCAGCTTGGTCTTGTCGGTAATACTGGCCGGGTGGGGGGTAAAGCTGGTGTGGATGGTGTTGACCGCGTAACCGTCCGGGGTCACCGCGCCGTCTTTGACCAGATTGCCCGCATCATCGAGCTTGGCCACCAGGGAATCCGGGGCGGCGCCGTCATATTTCGGGGCACAGGCGCAAACCAGCATCATGTGGTTCAGGAACGATCCGCCGAACGCGCCTTGGAAGAAACGGTCGGTCAGGGTGTACTTCTTGGCGTAAGCCCACATTTTGGTGTCGCGGGTGTCGTAATAGCCCATCACCAAGCCAGCCGCATCGGAATAGGCGGCGTATTTTTCGTTCTTGCCGCCGTTGATCTGGGCCTGGTTCTGATAGAAGCGGTGCACCAGATCGCCGGTCTTGTCCTGCTGCGGCACATATTGGTCGATCAGGAACGGCGCGTTGATCATATGGGCGGGAAAGCGTTCATCAATGCGAGGCGGCTTTTCCTCGGTGTCGATAACCGGCGGAAGTTCGGCATAGACCTGTCCGTTCTTATCCACCTGCGCCAGCCATTTGGACTTACCCAACAGGCCATCGGCGCCGGGGAACAAGGCGTACATATTGTCGAAGCTGCGGTTTTCCAAATAGATCACGACGATGTGATCGATCTGGTTCAATCCCTTGGCGGGAGCGGAGGCGGCGACGGCAGGAACCGTCAATCCAGCCAGCAGGGCGGCAGAGGCCGCCAGCCCGAATGAAAAGCGCATAAGTTCAATCCATGTCGTTGGGGGGAACAACAAGGGTCGAATTGTCGTCATCGCCGCGCGGAAATCCAATGACAGCTTAGGGAAATCAACGTTCGGCGATGTCGGGTCGCGTTGTCTCAGACCTTGGCTTCCTGCAATCCCTGGCGGGCCAGGGCGTCGGCGCGCTCGTTCTCGGGGTGACCGTTATGGCCACGCACCCAATGCCATTTGATCTTGTGGCGGGCGGCGGCTTCGTCCAATTGCCGCCACAGGTCTTCGTTCTTGACCGGCTTTTTGTCGGCGGTTTTCCAGCCGCGCGACTTCCAGCCGCGCACCCATTCGGTGATGCCCTTTTGGACATACTGGCTGTCGGTATAAAGATCGATCTCGCACGGGCGCTTCAATGTGGCCAGGGCTTGGATCACCGCCATCATTTCCATGCGGTTGTTGGTGGTGCCGGGTTCGCCCCCGCACAGTTCCTTTTCCACGCCCTTGAAACGCAGGATCGCCCCCCAGCCGCCAGGGCCGGGATTGCCCGAACAGGCCCCATCGGTGAAAATTTCCAGCCGGGCGGGGACCGCCGGGGACGGGGCCGCAGTGGAAGCCGCTTGATCCTCGCTCATGCTTCGGCTGCCACGACGGGTTCCAGGCCGTAATCGCCGGGGCCGGACACCTGGGAATGGAAGCGCAGCTTCTGTTCGTATTCCAGCGGGTCCTTGCGTTTGACGAAGGCGCCTGCCGGGGTGTTCAGCCAGTCGTAAAGGCGGGTCAGCAAAAAGCGCATGGCCGCGCCGCGCGCCAGGATCGGCAGGGCGTTGAATTCGGCCTCGCTCAACGGGCGGATCTGTTGATAGCCCGCCAGCATCAGGCGTGCCTTGGTGGCGTTGAACGCGCCATCGGGCTCAAAGCACCAGGCGTTCAGGCAGATGGCGATGTCATAGGCCAGGAAGTCGGTGCAGGCGAAATAGAAATCGATCAGGCCCGACACCTGTTCGCCCTTATAGAACACATTGTCGGGAAAAAGATCGGCATGGATGATGCCGCTGGGCAGATCGGTTGGCCAATGGGCGTCCAGCCAGTCCAGTTCGGCGTGAAGTTGGGCCGACAGGCCGGGTTTGACCTCGTCGGCGCGGTGCGCTTCCAGCTCAAACAGCGGACGCCAAGCTTTCAGCCCTAAGCTGTTGGGACGGGTCTTGGCGAAGCTTAAGCCCTTCAGGTGCATTTCCGCCATGGCCGGTCCCAGGGCGGCGCAGT